>CAZWFG010000011.1:0-23391 GCA_964632245.1 uncultured Synechococcus sp.
CACCCTCGACCTGGCCCTGGGGGGCGGATATCCCAAGGGCAGGGTGGTTGAGGTATACGGCCCTGAAAGCTCGGGCAAGACCACGCTCACCCTGCATGCCATTGCCGAGGTCCAGCGTCGGGGCGGTGTCGCCGCCTTCGTTGACGCCGAACATGCCCTGGATCCCATTTATGCGGCGGCCCTTGGGGTGGACATCGAAAACCTGCTGGTGTCCCAGCCGGACACGGGGGAGATGGCCCTGGAGATCGTTGACCAGCTGGTGCGTTCCGCCGCCGTCGACATTGTTGTGGTCGATTCGGTGGCGGCGCTCACGCCCCGTGCCGAGATTGAGGGTGAGATGGGGGATCTGGCCGTCGGCGCTCAGGCTCGGTTGATGAGCCAGGCGATGCGCAAGATCACCGGCAACATTGGCAAGTCGGGATGCACGGTGATCTTCCTGAACCAGTTGCGCCAGAAGATCGGGGTGACCTACGGCAGCCCTGAGACCACGACGGGCGGTAACGCCCTCAAGTTCTACGCTTCAGTTCGGCTCGACATCCGTCGCATTCAGACCCTGAAGCGTGGTACGGAGGAGTACGGCATCCGTGCCAAGGTGAAAGTGGCCAAGAACAAGGTCGCGCCGCCGTTCCGGATCGCTGAATTCGACATTCTCTTCGGCCGTGGCATCAGCACCCTCGGCTGCTTGCTCGACATGGCGGAAGAGACCGGTGTTGTGGTCCGCAAAGGAGCCTGGTACAGCTACGACGGCGACAATGTTGGGCAGGGGCGTGATAACACGATCACCTGGCTTGAGCAGAACCCTGATCAGCGGGATGAAATCGAGCTGTTGACCCGTCAGAAGCTCACTGAAGGCGCGGATGTCACGGCAAATTCCATGAAGCCCCTGGCTGCCGCCGCCCGGCGACAGGATCGTGCTGCCGCCGTAGCGGAAGCTGAGGAGACCGGCGTCAGCTCGCTGCCTGAGGCGGGGTGACGGTGCGCTGCATGTCGGCGCGATGGGGGGCGTGTCCGCTCCCCCGAGGGCTCTGGGGAGCCATGTGACGCTGCTGCTGCAGGCTGTGCAGGTGGGTGGTGAGGCGGTCAAGTTCCTGAATGGCCTCGGCTCCATCGAGGTTCACCAGCTCGATGCCATGGCGCATCTCCACCCAGCGGATGCCACTCTCAGAAACAAGAAAGCGGACAGCATGGCCATCCTGCAGATCCACCACCAGCGAGGCTCCCTCCCTGCCGTCGCCACACAGGTAGCACGTGGCCAGCACTCCAGCGTTCCGCAGGCTTTCGGCCAAGGCCTGCAGGCTCATCACCAGGTCGGTCACCACGTCCCGGTATTGCGTGGCCAGTCTTAAAAACATGCAGGCTGATGCAGTGCCGACATTCTAAGGATTTCTTCGGATTCCTGAGCTGGGTGGCGCTGCGGCTGTTGGCTGTGTGGGGATCCCGGCACAGGCTTGTCAGCCGTCCGCCAGGGTCCACCAACCCACAGCGGGTCCGATGAAGCGGACCACGACCCAGAACAGCACCAGGGCGCCGATGCCGACCCAGGCCCCTCGGGTGGTGAGGGTCACGAATTGGCGGGTCTGGTCCTGGGTCAACGGCAGCCAGGCGACGACCCTGGGGGATTCGCTGGCCTCGGGACGGCGCTGGCGGGGAGCCAGGCCCTGGCTGTTGCGTCGGCGAGCTTCCCCCATGGTTGACCTTGTGATGGGCTCAAAGATCAGTCTGGCAGCGGTCAGGCCGGCCGCAGCTGCTCCAGCGGTTGCCAGGGATCCAGCGCCTCCAGCACCCGCTGGCCCCAGCGTCGACCCCGGACGCGGCCGTCCAGCAGGGCCAACCGGCCAAAGCCCTGGTCCCGCAGAGGTTCAACACCCCGCTGCAGCCGCTCCAGGGCCTCTGGCAGCAGCAGTTCCCTGAACCAATCGCGACCCTGGCGTCGCAGGGCATCCACCCGGGCTGCTGTCAGGGGGTCTTCCATGCTGGCGATCGGCAGGGGACCCACCAGCAGCTGGATCGCCCCTGGCAGGCAGGGGTGATGCTCCAGCCACCAGCTCCAGCGACAGCAGATCACCCCGTTGCTCTCCGGGGCGGTCTGCTCATGGTCCACCCGGCGCCCGAATTCGGCGGCCAGGGCACTGGCCAGCCAATGGCGCAGTCCATGGTCTTCCACCAGCACGATCGTCACCCCCCCCTGCCCGAGGATCAGGCGCCGGGCCTGGCCCAGCAGATGCTCCGGGTAGCCGGGCTGGTTGGGCAGGGGCTGGCCGGGAGGGACGTACACCGGCAGGGGGTCTCGGCCCGGCACATCCCCCAGGGGCACCACCACGGGATGGTGCAGTCCCAGGTCATCGAGCCGTCGCCGTTCCGGCAACCAGTTGCCGGCCAGGATCGTTCCACGCCCCTCCAGCAAACCCCCGAGGGTCCTGAGGGGCCGCAGCGGTTGACGCTCCCAGCTCCACTGCAGCAGCCGGGCATCCACGACGGCCCACCCCGTCCAGTCATCGCCGCCGCAGTCAAGCCAGTCCTGCCAGGGGGGCGGCAGCGGCTGTCGATCCCGCAGCAGCAGCCGCAGCGGTGTCTCGTCCTCAGGGGCGATGGCCAGGCGCTGGTCTCGACCGAGGGGACGGTTCAGCAGACGGCGGCTGAGCCGCTCGTGCAGTGTCAGCAGGGGAGCCGCCAGGGCAGGCTGTGCCAAGGCCAGGGCATCCCAGTCCGGCGGAGTGAGCCTCAGGCTCTGGGCGTCGCGCAGCATCGGCTCCAGCTGCTCGGCTTCGGCGCAGACCAGCTGGTGGTCACCCAGCCGACCGGACCGCCAGACCTGCACCAGTTCTTCCGGATCGAGGAGCCAGAGTCCCGGGCTCGGGGGCGTCGTCGTTCCCTGCCAGAGGGGACGGCCCAGGCCTGCCGCCGTCAGCTGGGGCCATTCCTGCCGCAGCAGCCGTTGGCGCAGGGTCTGGCTCGACACCAGGGCCACCGGTTGGTCGCTGAGTGCCAGCGGCATCAGCAGGCTCAGCAGCCACGGGCGATCGCCGGCTGAGTTGAGGGGGAAGAGACTGTGGTCGTGACGCCGCAGACTGCGGGCCACCAGACGGGTCAGGGTGAGGTGATGGGGCCAGGGGCTCCCCGCCGCGGCCTGCAGCAGCCGCTTGAGGCGGTCGTGGGCCTGGGCTTCCAGCATGGCCTGAACGAGATTCGGGGATCGTAATGAGGAGTCCGGAGGCCACGGTGACAGAAGCAACAGCGGCGGAGACACTCCGGACCCTGCTGGCGGGTCAGCCCGTGGGCATCGTCGGCCTGGGACTGATGGGCGGCTCCCTCGGCCTCGATCTCCAGGCCCTAGGGGTGGTCGTGCACGGTCTGGTGCGCCGCGAGGCTGTCGCCGAACGCGCTCTTTCCCGTGGCCTGGCCAGTCGGGTGGGCACGGATCCCGCTCTGCTCCAGGACTGTGGCCTGGTGGTGCTGGCCCTGCCCCTTGATCTGCTCCTGCAGCCTCCGTCCTCTCTGGTGGCCGCGCTACCTCCCGGGGCCCTGGTGATTGACCTGGGTTCGGTCAAAGGCCCGGTGCTCACCTCCCTGCAGCCCCTCCTGCCCCGGTTCGTCGCCTGCCATCCCATGGCCGGCACCGCGGAGGCTGGCGTGGAGGCCGGTCTGGCGGGGCTCTATGCCGGCCGGCCCTGGGTCATCGCCCCCAGCGGTCAAGAGTCGCCGGGGGATCTGCTGCTGGTCGAGGCGCTGGCCCGGGCTGTCGGGGCTGTGCCCGTGCGCTGTGACGCCGGAGACCATGACCGGGCCGTGGCCCTGGTCTCGCACCTGCCGGTGCTGGTGAGTGCGGCCCTGTTGCTGGCCGCCGACCAGGGTGGGCCCCTGGGGCAGGACGGTTTCGCTGCCCTGCTGAGGCAGCTGGCCTCAAGTGGCTTCGCCGACACGACCCGGGTGGGCGGGGGCAATCCAGTCCTGGGGGCGCTGATGGCCGAGGGCAACCGCGACAGCCTGCTGCAGGCCCTGGCGCTGTACCGCAAGCAGCTGGACCGTCTCACCGCAGCGGTCGAACAGCAGGACTGGCCAGGGTTGAAGCAGGACCTCGAGCGCAGTGCAGAGCTCCGTCCAGACTTTCTCTGAATCTGCCTCTGAAGCCGCCCCGCCCCTGCCCGCGGTCAGCTGTTCAACAGTTGTTGAACCACCAGTTCGGCGCCCTGGCTGACCCCGGCTGTGCCTTCCCCTGGATGCAGCGAATCCCCGCAGAGCCAGAGGCCAGGCAGCGGCGAACGGTGGGCCAGTCCGAAGGGACCGAAGCGGTCAGGGCTCTGGCCCAGGCCGCCGACGAAGCCCCAGGGGCGCCCGGTCCAGCGGGCGAAGGCCCTGGGTGTCGCCAGTTCCCGATGGCGCCAGGCGGAGGCCGGCAGCCCCAGGCCCTGCTGGATCGCGGCCACGATGCGGCCTTCGAGGTCCCGCTTCCGTTCGGAGACCTGACCGGCATCAAGACCGAACCAGGGCCGTGCCGGGGTGAACAGGCTGGCGATCACCGTCGCCTGCCCCCGGGGGGCCCGTCCGTCGCCCTCGCTGCTCACCGACAGGAACAGGGGCCCGGGATCATCGCCGGCGAGCTGATGGTGGCCGGCCACGTCGGCGGGCAGGCCTCCACGGTCGACGGCGCCATACAGCACCACCGCACCGGACGGATCGCCGAAGCCCTTGATGCGCCGCCCCAGGGATGGCGGCAGCTGGTCCGCCAGCAGGGAGGGCAGGGCCTGGGGCGGCAGGGTGCAGATCACCTGTTCCGCCGTGATCTCTTCCGCTTCCCCCCTGGGACCCTGAAGCTCAAGGATCCAGCCGCCGTCTGCCCGTCGCAGCCGCTGCACCCGCGTCTGCAGGCGCAGCTGCCCGCCCCAGCGCCGCAGTCCCTCCTCCAGGGCATCGCTGAGGCGCTGCATCGACCCATCCAGATGCCAGAGGCCCAGGGGGCTCTGGCCCATGGCGAGGGTCGTGGCGCCGTAGAGGGCGGCGGTGCGGTTCGCCGGCAGCTGGGAATAGAGCCGCAGCTGCAGATCAAGGAAGCGACGCAGGCGACCGCTCTCCCCACGCACGGTCCAGGGCACCAGGTCGGCCACCGTGGCCCCCAGGAACAATGCGTTGCCCAGGCTGGCCGGGCCCAGGGCCCGGAGGATCCGCCCCAGGTCGGCCAGCCGGCGTGGTGGAAGCGTCGGCATCCGGCTGTTGAACGCCCAGTTGCCCTGGTGGAGCTGATCGCAGAGGCTCCAGAACAGGTCGCTGCCTGGAAACTGTTGCAGCCGTTCCCGCCGCCAGGCCGCCGGATCACGGTGCAGACGCACGGGAGGCTGACCATCGGCCAGATCGACGACACAGGCCGGATCGAGGGGCGTGGCGGCCGGCAGCGGCTGTTCCAGCAGCTCGAACACCCGTCGATGGCTGCCTCCCGGCTCCAGGCCGGCCACCTGGGTGGCGCCCACGTCAAAGGTCCAGGGGCCGCGGCGGAAGGTGCCGGCGCACCCCCCGGTCTGGTGGTGGGCCTCCAGCAGAACCACCCGACGGCCATGGCGGGCCAGCAGGGCCGCGGCCGTGAGGCCGGCGATACCGCCGCCCACGACGGCCACCGTGGGGTCCCTGTGGACCGTCTGCAGCACGGAAGGGTTGCTCAGGAGCGGGCAGTCTGGAAGTTGCCGGGGCCAGACCGTGACAGGCGAGCAGGGAATTCCAGGGCTGGGGGACCGGCGTTGCTTTCTCAAGCGCCTGCCCATGGAGCAGTGGTCGCGGCTGGAGGCCGAGCGCGAGGGGTTGCTGGCCCTGCGCGCCCGGGCCGGCGAGCTGCTGGTGCCGGAGCCCCTCACTCTTGTCGCCTGGCAGGGGCAGGCGGTGCTGGCGATCGAGTGGCTGGATCTTGGCCAGGGGTCGCCTGCGCAGTGGGCACGGCTGGGGGCGGGCCTGGCGGCATTGCACCGTCGATCGCCCGGCGTCGCCTTCGGCTGGGGCCACGACACCTGGATCGGCGGGGGGCGCCAGCGGGGGGGCTGGCATGACCACTGGGGGGAATTCTTTGTGCGCCGGCGACTGGGGGATCAACTCGCCACCCTGGCGCGGTCAGGTGTTCACGTCGCCGTGGGTGAGGCCCAGTGGACCCTGCTGGCCCGCCGGCTGGTGGACCATGACCCGACCCCCTGCCTGGTCCATGGAGATCTCTGGGCTGGTAATGCCGGAGTGCTGAAGGATGGACGGCCGACGATCTTTGACCCGGCCGTGTCGTACAGCGATCGGGAAGTGGATCTGGCCATGGCCCATCTGTTTGGAGGATTCCCCCCAGAATTCTTCCGTGGTTATGAAGCTGCATGGCCCCTGCCGGGGGGGCATGAACGGCGACGGTCGATCTACAACCTGTATCACCTGCTCAACCACGCCGTTCTGTTCGGCGGGAGCTACATCAATGAATCCACCAGGACGCTGGAGCGGATCCTGGCGGAACTCTGAGGGGATGACCCGGCAGGGAGCCGGGCTTCAGCCGAGGTACTCGCCACGGAACTTGTTGACCCGTTCGATGAACTGCTGGCGCTTGCTGCTGGTGGTGAGGTTGTTCCAGCTCCAGGTGCCGACCACCACGAGGCCGAGCAGCTCAAGCAGACCAGGCACCACGGGCAGCAGGTTGATCGTGTCCAGCACACCCTTGATCAGGATCTGGGCGACGATCACGGCGATGATCACCCCGAAGGCCTTGCCGGCACGGCCCACCTGGGACCAGTCAACGCCCTCCAGGGCGCTGTTGACCTTGCCGAGAATCTCGCTGTAGCGCTGCTTGAAGTCGGCGGCTGCGTCCTGAAGACCTTCGGGCGAGGTTGCCTCCTCCTGGACGTTGGTGTTCAGATCGGTGGGGTCGGACATGGAGCCGCTGATGGACGACAACTGCGGGCACGGTACCGACAACCGGCCGGAGCCACCACGGCTGCTGGGCCTGGATGGGCATTGGCTGATGGTGCTTGACCGTGACCTGGATCGGATGCTGCCCCAGGAAGGCTGCGCCCTGCTGCTGGGGGAACCCCTGGGACCGATGCGCTGGCGGCTGCGCTGGATCTGGCCATGCCTCAACAGCTGGTCACCCCCGGAGGAACGCGACCGTCGCTTCCTGGTCGCCCCCGCCGAACTGGTGGCGGCCCAGCGCTGGGCCAGGGACCATCACTGCCAGGTGCTGGGCAGTGCCCATGGCCATCCGGCTGCTGGTGCCGAGCCATCGGCGTTTGACCTGTCCATGGCCTGGGAGGGGTGTCTGCTGCTGATCCGGGGCCATGCCCCCGCCGGTCTGGGGGGCTGGCTCGCCAGGGGGCCAGGGGAACCGCCGCTGCCCGTGGCTTTGGGAGAGTAGGGAGAGACCGCGCCGTCCCCGGCCTGCCAACGCCCATGCTTCCTCCCGACACCAGCGGCATCCAGCTGAGCCCGGATGAGATCGCCCGTTTCTCCCGCCATCTGATCCTCCCCGAGGTGGGTCTTGAGGGCCAGAAGCGCCTCAAGGCTTCGTCGGTGCTCTGCGTGGGCACCGGCGGCCTGGGATCTCCCCTGCTGCTTTATTTGGCCGCGGCCGGCGTGGGGCGCATCGGCATCGTTGATTTCGATGTCGTCGACAGCAGCAATCTGCAGCGCCAGATCATCCACGGCACCAGCTGGGTCGGCAAACCCAAGATCGAGTCGGCCCGGGCTCGCATCCTCGAGATCAATCCCCACTGCCAGGTTGATCTTTACCCCACGGCCCTCTCCAGCGACAACGCCCTCGACATCCTGCGCCCCTATGACGTCGTCTGCGACGGCACCGACAACTTCCCCACCCGCTACCTCGTCAACGACGCCTGCGTGCTGCTCGGCAAACCCAACGTCTACGGGTCGATCTTCCGCTTTGAGGGGCAGGCCACCGTCTTCAACCAGGACGCGGCCAGCCCAAATTATCGCGACCTGTTCCCGGAACCGCCACCGCCGGGCATGGTGCCCTCCTGCGCCGAGGGCGGCGTGGTCGGCGTGCTGCCGGGCCTCATCGGGGTGATTCAGGCCACCGAGACCGTCAAGCTGATCACCGGCATCGGCACCACCCTCAGCGGTCGGCTGCTGCTGTTCGATGCCCTGCGCATGAGCTTCCGGGAACTGAAGCTGCGCCCCAGTCCCGATCGTCCCCGCATCGAAGGGCTGATCGATTATCAGGAGTTCTGCGGCGTGGGGGGCACGGCCCCGGGCCAGGAGGAGGCCGGCAGTGTGGCCAGCATCCAGGTGCGCGACCTGGCCCAGCGACTGGCCTCCGGTGGCGATGGTCTGGTGCTGCTCGACGTGCGCAACCCCCAGGAGGCCGAGATCGCCCTCATTCCCGGTGCGGTGCTGATTCCCCTTGATCAGATCGAGAACGGGCAGGCCATTGAGCGGATCCGCGACCTGGTGAACGGCCGTGAGCTGTTCGTGCATTGCAAGCTGGGTGGCCGCAGTGCCAAGGCCCTGATCGCCCTGCGGCGCCATGGCATCGAGGGCACCAATGTGGCGGGGGGCATTGATGCCTGGAGCCAGGAGGTTGACGCCACGGTGCCCCGCTACTGAAAGGCTTCGGCCTCAGCGGTAGGGGGCGAGGCCGAAGCCTTCGCCGGCGCTGCGGGAGGCCGGGGCGCTGCGGGAGGCGGGAGCGCTGCTGGCGGCGGGGGGGCCTTCCGTTCGCAACAGGCGACCACAGCCCCCCGCGCTGGCGATCACCGCCTGGATCTGTTCTGGGGCGACGGCCCGGTACCAGTCCTGGGGCCAGCCCTGGCGCTGGCCTCGGCTGGCCACGAACTGATACGACTGTTGCTGCGTGGCGATCCCTTCGGCGTGCAGGCAGTACCCCAGGGCCAGATCCCTGGCGGGATCAGCCAGGGCCGCAGGCGCTGAGGTCGCCACCAGCAGGGAGCCGGCGACGAGACGAACCAGGGCAGAGCACAGGGGCATGGGGGTCATCCGCAGTAACGCTGAAGCAGTTGCAGCACCTGGGCTGGCTGGAGTTTGGCCGTGTAGCGGGCCTCGAGTTCCGAGAGCCTCTGCCCTGGTGGATAGGCGCCCAGCGAGGCCAGTTCCTGGGGATGGGTGCGGGCCAGGGTGCGGGCCATCGAGGGCTGAAGTTCGGGATGGGTGATGGGGCCGCCCCGGCAGGCCTGCATGCGATGGGTGGCCTCATGGGCCAGGGTGTCCCAGACGGCGGCCGGGTCACCATGGGCCCGGCAGATCACGATCCGGTCGCTGGGGGCGTGGTACAGCCCCAGCACATTGGGCAGGCGGCGGCAGTCGTCCTGCACGACCCTGACCCCACGCGCCTCGAGCTGGTCCCGCAGCGTGTCGATCGCCTGCCACGAGCCTGCCGGCAGGCTCTGGGCACCGGCGGTGCCGGCCAGGGTGACCGCCAGCAGGGCGGTTCGGCCGACGGGACGAAGGAACGAAGGGAATCCAGGACCCATGGCCCCAGTCAGTTGATCTCTTCAGCATGGGCCGCCGCTGGCCCGCTGGTCAGGGGGGGGGACCGCCGGAGGTGTGACAGCTCCTGACCGGCCAGGGGCTCCCTCTGGCCATGGCCTCAGTAGTCCACCCCCCGCTTCAGGTCCACGCCGCGTTCGGCGTAGTGCTTGTGGCAGACCATCTCGGAATGGATGCTGGCCAGGTCGAAGTAAGCAGGGGGATGCTTGCAGCGGCCGGTAATGATCACCTCGGTGTCAACGGGTTTGCGCAGCAGCGTCTGGACGATCGGTTCAACCGGCAGCAGCTCGAGATCCACCGTCGGGTTGAGCTCATCGAGGATGACCGTCTTGTAAAGACCACTGGCGATGGCGGCCCGTGCCACCTCCCAGGCCCGCTCCGCCTCGACGTAATCGATCGGTTGTTGCTGACCACGCCACACGATCGCGTCCCGGCCAGAACGCAGATGATCGACAAGGTGGGGGTAACTCTCCCGTAGGGCGGCGATGGCGCTGTCTTCGGTGTACCCCTTGCCTCCCTTAAGCCACTGCAGGATCAGCACCCGGTGGCTCTTGTCCTGGCTGATGCCCTTGCCGATGGCCTGCAGGGCCTTGCCGAGGGCACTGGTGGATTTCCCCTTGCCTTCCCCGGTGTAGATCTCGATGCCCTCCACGGCCGAGGGTGTCGCCTCGTCCCGGCGATGGGCACGCATTTCTGAATGCAGATCGGCCAGCTGCACCAGTCGCCGGGGGGCGCCGCGCCCCGTGGCGATCACCTCCAGGCCCGGGGGGCGGCCCGCCAGGGTCTGCACCACCTCGTCGATGTCGAGCAGGCCGAGGTCCAGGACCGGATTGATCTCGTCAAGCACCACCACGGAATAAAGGGCGCTGGCCAGGGCTCCCCGGGCGATGTCCCAGCCGCGGCGTGCCTCCTGCCGGTCAAAGCGCGTGATGCCATCGGGGCCGAAATAATCGGCCCTGCCCGTGCGCACCTGATCGATCAGGTGGGGGAAACCCTGCTGCAGGGCTTCGATGGCGGCATCTTCGGCATAGGAGCGGCCGGGCCCCTTCAGGAAGCGCAGCAACAGCACCCGGGTCCGCCGCGTCTCGCAGATGCCCAGGCCGATGGTGCGCAGGACCACGCCAAGGGCTGCCTGGCTCTTTCCCTTGCCGTCGCCGTCGTAGACGTGCAGCTGGCCCAGGTTGCGTTCGTCGCCGCGGGCGGCGGTGACGATGCCGATGGAGCGGCCGCTGCTGCTGGTCATCCCGACGGGACCTGGCCGTGCCGGCGCATCCTAGGGGCGATGGATACGCTGGTCCTCAGTGGCCGACGGGGTGACTGTGCGCCTCCATCCCCTGGCAGAGAGCCTCCCCGACGATCGGCTGCGGCAGCTGCAGGCCCTGCGGGCGTTCTGGGCAGAGTGCGGCGAGACGGTGGTGGTGGCCTATTCCGGCGGCGTGGACAGCACCCTGGTGCTGGCCGTGGCCGTGGAGCAGCTCGGGCCAGGGGCGGTGGCGGTCACCGGCGTCTCACCGGCCCTGGATCCGGAATTGCTGGAGGAGGCGCGGCATCAGGCCCGCTGGCTGGGGGCAAGCCACCGGGAGCTGCCCACGGCAGAACTCGACGATCCGGCCTACAGCTCGAATCCCGTGACCCGCTGTCACGCCTGCAAGCAGGAGCTCCATGGCCGGGTCAGGCGCCTGGTGGGACCAGGTCCGACCGTGGTGGACGGGGTCAACGTGGATGATCTCGGCGACCATCGTCCCGGCATCATTGCGGCCCGTGAGCACGGTGTGCTCTCACCATTGGTGGCCTGCGGCATCGACAAGGCCGGCGTGAGGCAGCTGTCGCGGGCCCTGGGATTTCCTTGGTGGGACAAACCCGCGCAGCCCTGCCTGGCCTCCCGGTTCCCCTATGGCGAGACGATCACGGCAGACCGGCTGCAGCGGGTGGGACGCCTGGAGGCTTGGCTGCGGAGCCTGGGCTGTCGGGAGGTGCGCGTTCGCAGCCAGGGGGAAACCGCCCGGATCGAGATCCCGGCGGATCAGATTCCAGACTTCCTGGCGCGGCACGACCGAAACCAGCTGCTCAGCCGCTTCCGTCGGGAGGGCTTTGAGGCCGTGAGCCTCGACCTGGAGGGACTGGTGAGCGGCAAACTCAACCGAGGACTCTCCAGGCCGGCCCATGCCCCTGTTCAGGCCGGTACGGGCTGACGCTCCTCCTCGCCGAGGGTGTTCGGGGCGCGCCGGCGGAAACTGCGGAGGTGCTGCCGTCCGGAGCAGAGCTCCTGACTGAGAACCTCGCAGGCTCGCTCCGGCATGGTGTGGTCCCCACAGGTGAACACATCGATGGCCGCGTAACCCGATTCGGGCCACGTGTGGATGGAGATGTGGGATTCGGCCAGCAGGGCCAGGCCAGTGACCCCCTGGGGCAGGAACTGGTGGGTGATGAGATTCAGGAGCGTGGCGCCAGCACGTTTCGCTGCTGTGGTGATGGCCGTCCTGAGAAAGGCTTCGTCATCGAGCCGCGCGGGATCGCAGTCGTAGAGCTCGAGGATGCAGTGTTTCCCCACCAGTTCCATGGTGGAGAGCCCAGTGTCCGGGGCTGAGGCGTCGGGGGAGGTGGAACGTCCGGGGTCCGGGTGGAGGCAGACGGCTTTGACCATCGAAACAGGCAAAACAGCCCCTAACCTTAACCCCTATTGCTGCCCAGGTCATCCGTGAATCTGCCCAGGTTCCGTACGAGGGTCGTGACATCCGCTGAAACCGGTCTCACCGTGGGGGAACTGCTGCTGATCCTGTTGGTGGTCGGGGTGGCCATTGCCGGCACGGTGGCGGTCTCCCTGTCACTGTCCCGCCCCCAGGGCACCGGCACTACGGCTCCTGCAGGTCCGTCAGCCCCCCGCCCCTGACCTCCACGATCTGGGCGTTTCGGCGCCAGGCGTCGTCGCAGCCGAGCAGATGGGTGGTGGTCACCAGGCACTGATGCCGATCACCGATGGCCGCCAGCAGGCGGGCCTGGCGTTCGGGATCCAGTTCGGCAAGCACGTCGTCCAGCAGCAGCAGCGGTGTGAGTCCACTCACCTGCTCCACCAGTTCCAGTTCGGCCAGCTTGAGGGCCAGCACCACACAGCGCTGCTGGCCCGCTGATCCCAGCTGCCGCACCGGTTCAGCATCCAGCAGCAGCCGCAGGTCATCCCGGTGGGGCCCGACGGAGGTGCTCCCCAGGCGCCGGTCCAGGGGGCGCTGGCGTTGCAGCTGCAGCAGCAGGCGCTGGTGCCAGTGGTTGTCGTCGAGGGCCGCCTCCACCTCGGTGCCCGGTGCGTAGGCCAGGCCCAGCTGTTCTCGTCCGCCGCTGAGGTGCTGCAACCAGGGCTCCGCCAGCGGGGCCAGCCGCGTCAGGGCCCGGCGGCGCCGGCGGTGGATGCGCGCCCCGACCTCCGCCAGATGCTCATCAAACACATCCAGCAGTCCGTCGTCGCGGCCGCCGGCCTGGCGCAACAGTTCGGCCCGCTGGCGCAGCAGCCGCCCGAAGCGGCTCAGCAGGTCGCCGTAGACCGGTTCCAGTTGCACCACCACCCGGTCGAGCCATTGGCGGCGCAGGGAGGGTTCCCCGCGGATCAGACTCAGGTCCACGGTGCTGAACACCACACAGCGGATCGTGGCCATCAGATCGCTGTGGCGTTCGAGCCTGTGGCCATTGCGCAGCACCTGTCGGCCGCCCTGGCGCCGCAGCTCTAGGGCCAGCAGGTCATCCGCACCCCCCGGGCCTTCGACTCTGGCGCGCAGCACACTGGCGAGCGCTCCCCGCTGGATCAGGTCGCGGTCCTGGCTGCAGCGATGGGAGCGCAGGCTGCCGAGCAGTTCCACCGCTTCGAGCAGGTTCGTCTTGCCTTCGCCGTTGTTGCCGACCACCAGCAGCCGCCGGGCCCTGACCGGCAGCGACAGGGACCGGTAGTTGCGGAAGCTCTGGAGGTCGAGGTGTCGGAGCTGGATGGGGGCTGACCAGCGCCCGGCTAAGCTAGAAGGTGGACAAGGGCATGTAGCTCAGTTGGATAGAGCGTCAGATTCCGGTTCTGAATGTCGGGGGTTCGAGTCCCTCCATGCTCGTGAGGTTGGGTTCAGTGCCGGCAGCAACGGCCGACACTGAACTCTTCAGTCAGAACGCCCCCCCAAGTCCAGACCCATGGCCCGGATGCCATTCGGGTCCACCAGAAAACCCTGGCCCTCCAGCACATCGAGGGTGCCGGGTGGGGCAGCCAGGGAAATGCTGCAACCGCTGAGCTCCCGCCTCAGACGGCTCACGGCGCTGTGGATCAGCACCGTGAGCACCGCCTGCCTTTCTGGATCATCGGGATCGACGGCCAGGTCCCAGAGGTTGGCGTTCAGGGCGCCGTCGCTGGTGATCCGCAGGAATCCCACCAGCCGTTGATCGGGATCCCGCACCCGCACACTCCAGCTGCTGCGTTCCAGGGCCAGGGCCATCCGTGCGACCGGTCGGTCGGGTGCTCCGCAGCGCTGCAGCAGGGCCTGCACGTCATCGACGTCCACGGGCAGGGTCTCCCAGGCCAGTTGGTACCCCTCGGCCAGCCGCGGGGGGGACGACTGGCTGCGGAAGTAGGGCATCATCCTGTGTTCCTCAGCCCGGCGGCGATGCCGTTGATGGTCAGCAGGGCTCCGCGCAGCAGTTCCGAACGGCTGTAGGTGCGGGTGTCGACCAGACCCTCATCCATGGGGGGCTGGCGGGTCTGGTTGCGCAGCCGGCGCAGCAGGGCGACCTGGAGAAAGCCAAGGGGCACGATCGTGCGGTTGCGCAGTTCCACCGACAGCTGCAGGCTGGGATCGCCGTCCAGCAGGCGGTTGTGGCCGGTCACCTGCAGCACCAGATCGTGGGTGAGGTGGAATTCGCGTTCGATGGCCTCGAAGATCTGTTCGAACGCCTCGCGGCGCTCACTGCCACCGAGGGCGCGCACGTAGTGGTGGGCGAGGTTCAGATCGACCTTGGCCAGGGTCATCTCCACCTTCGAGATCAGCATGCGGAAGAAGGGCCAGCGCTCATTCAGCGTCCGCAACAGCTCAATCGTGGAGGGGTCCGCATCCAGTTCGGCCCTGATGGCGGCCCCGACCCCATACCAACTGGGCAGCAGGAAACGGCTCTGGGTCCAGCCGAAGACCCATGGGATGGCGCGCAGGGTCGAGAGGTCGCGACTCCCCCGTTTGCGCCGCGCCGGCCGAGACGAGATCTGCAGCTTGCTGATCTCTTCGATCGGGGTGACCTGCTGGAAGAAGTCCACCAGATCAGGATTGTCGTGGACCAACGCGCGGTAGTGGCTGCGGGAGCGGCTCGCCAGCCGTTCCATCAGGGCGTTCCAGGGCTCCATCTGGTCCAGATCGGTGCCGAGCAGGCTGTTCTGCAGCACCGCTGTGGTCACGGTCTCGAGGTTGTAAAGGGCCAGTTCGGGCAGGGCGTACTTGGAGGCCAGCACCTCACCCTGCTCGGTGATCTTGATCCGGCCGCTGATCGTGCCGCTGGGCTGGGCAAGGATCGCCTGGTAAGCGGGGCCACCGCCGCGACTCACCGAGCCGCCGCGGCCATGGAAGATGCGCAGGGCGATTCCCTGGCTGATGCTGAGGGCCTGCAGGGCGATCTGGGCCTTGTGGATCTCCCAGTTGCTCGACAGGAAGCCCGAATCCTTGTTGCTGTCCGAGTAGCCCAGCATCACCTCCTGCAGGGTGACCTCCCCCTGCAGCAGCAGCCGTCGGTAGAAGGGGGTCTCGAGCAGTCGCCCCATCACCACCGGTGCCTGCCTGAGATCTTCCACGGTCTCGAACAGGGGCACGACCTGCAATCGGGAGGTGCCTTCGACGGGGTCGACCATGCCGGCTTCCTTGGCCAGCAGCAGCACCTCCAGCAGATCGGAGCCGGTGTGACACATCGAAATCACATAAGTGCGGCAGATGCGGCTGCCGAACTCCTGCTGCAGTCGCGTCAGCATCCTGAAGACGTCGATGGTCTGCTGGGTGGTGTCGCTCCACGCCGGCCCGGTGGGAATCAGGGGGCGCCGGGTCTGAAGTTCCTGCAGCAGCCAGTCCACCCGCTGCTCCTCGTCCATGGCGCCGTAGGCCAGGGGCAGCTGCAGGTAGTGCGTCAGCTCGGTGAGCGCTTCGCTGTGACGGCTGCTCTCCTGGCGGATGTCGAGCGCCGCCAGGGTGAAGCCGAACACCTGCACCTGGCAGATCAGCCGCTGCAGGGGTTCGCAACTGATGCCCGTCTGCTGCAGGCTGTCGCGGATCAGTTCCAGATCGCTGCGGAAATCCTGATAGGTGCGGTAGTGCAGCTCCTGGGGCTGGTTGACCATGGCCAGTGCCTGGTCACTGCTCTGCTGTCCTTCGAGCGGGGCCTGCCAGCCTGCTTCGGCGATCTGGCCGTTGCGCTCGAGGCTGCGCTGCAGGCGTTCATGGATGTAGGAGAGCTTGAGCCGGTAGGGCTCCAGGCGGTAGCGGGTGGCCAGCCGGTCGTAGATCTCCGGGAACCGCAGCCGGTCCATCTCCAGGGATTCGAGCAGGGTGGGGCTCACGTCGCTCCATTGCATCGAAATGGAGAGCTGCTCCTGCAGTTCGGCCACGGATTCCAGGTAGCGCTGCAACATCCGACCGCGCTGGAAGCATGCGGTCCTCCAGGTGATGTCAGGGGTCACTGATGGATTGCCGTCCCGGTCGGCCCCCACCCAGGAGCCGAAGGTGCAGAATCCCGCCGCTGCCGGCTGCACGTCGGGGTAGGTCTGGCCGAGGGCCGTGCGCAGGCGTTCATGCAGCAGCGGCATCGCCTTGAAGAGCACGTCCTGGAAGAAGTGCAGGGCGTAGTCGACCTCATCGAGCACCGAGGGCTTGAACTGGTGCAGTTCATCGGTCCGCCACCACAGACGGATCTCTTCCTCCAGCTGCTGTCGCAGCACCCTGGGGTCCTCGATGCTGCCGACGCCGGCCTGAATCCGCTCGAGACGCTGGATCAACTGCGCCACCCGCCGCTGTTTGGCCCGCACCGTGTGCCGCACGATCTCGGTGGGGTGGGCGGTGAAGACCAGCCGGATGTCGAGGTCCCCCAACAGCGGTTCCAGCAACCCTGGCGGCACATTCAGGGCCCTCAGGCGCTGGAACAGGCTCTGGAAGGTGGCCGGTTCATCCTGCAGGGGGCCCGGGCGGAAGCTGTCAGGGGTGACCTCGGGGTTGTCGAGGGATAGCGAATCGAAGTAGCGGTCTTCTTCGATGTGCTGTTCGAGGATGTTGACCAGCTGGAAGTAGAGCGAGAACGCCCGGGCCGCCGCGATGGCGTCCTGCAGGTCCATCTCGACGATCAGCCGGATGATCTCGGCCGATGACTCGTCGTTGCCACTGCAGAGTTCCTTGAGGCGCAGCAGTCGGTCGGCGCGCTCCGGTGGGCATTCGCTGCGCAGCACCGTGCGCCAGAGATCCTCGACCAGCTCCAGCCTGTCGCCGAGGTGCCTCAGCACGCGGGGGACCGACGGGGAGGCGTCGTGGGCGGGCAGCGTCTGCTGCATGCGGGAACCGGTGGGCTCAGGGCGAGTGTCGATCATCCCAAAGCATCGATGGGTTGCACAGTGCCCACGGCAGCAGGATGGTCAAGCTCGGCCATCAGACGCTGCTCCTGCTCTTCCATGGTGCGGGTCGCCTGCGCCACGATCGCCGCCGGGCTGCTGCCCTGCTGCAGCTGGTCGAGCCAGGTCATGGCCTCGTTTCCTTCTGTGAGGATGGTGGTCAGGGGGGTCAGCCAGGGGCGCAGATCGTCGTGGCGTTCGCTTGTTTCGGTGACCAGCTCGCCGATCCAGTCCCGGGCCCGCAGGCTGCGGCCGTCCTGCCAGTGCTGCAGGGTCGCCTCAAGGCTCGACCGGGCGGCTGCCCGCTCATTGCCATTGGCCAGCTCGACCAGTTCCTCGGGGGTGAGCCGGCTGGCCTGGAGCGGATCGAGAGCCTGCGGGTCGTCGAGCAGCTGCCGCAGGCGCCCCTCCGCCAGGGCCGTGATCGCCAGCAGGCGCAGGGGATCGGCCAGCAGATCGCAGATCCGCAGCTCCACCCGGTTCAGCAGCCGGGGCCGGTCGATCCCGTTGGGCCGGGCCGAGGTCCAGAGGTGACGCACGTTCTGCATGCGCCCGGCCTGGATCTCGGCTTCCATCCAGTGCTGGTAGTGGGCGTGATCCAGGAACAGCGGCACCTGCTCAGGGGTGTGGGGAAACTGCAGCCATCGCTGGGAATGGGCCCCCGTCGCCGCCCCGTCGAGGAAGGGGGAACTGGCGCTGAGGGCGAGCAGCAGGGGGGCTTCGCAGCGCAGCAGGCGGCAGGCGGCGAGGATCGATTCGGGATCGGGCAGGCCAATGTTGATGTGCACGCTCGCCGTCACGACGCGGGTGCCGTAGGTGGCGGCGATGTAGGCGTGATAGTCGTTGTCAGGATCCGACCGCTCGAAGCGGTGGCTGTCTCCCAGGCTGAGGGTGCTGCCCGGGAGCAGGGTGAGCCCCCTTCCCGCCAGCCAGCTCCGCAGCCGGCGGCGAGGAAGCAGCAGATGGTGCAGCTGGCGCCCGTAGTCGGCGTCTGGGGGGGTGAGGTACTCGAGGTTGCGGCGGTCCGGCTCGATCGCCATGGCCAGATCCGGGAGGGCCCTGAGGGCGTCGCGGGAACACCCCTCCACCGTGCCGTCGGGACGGCCGGTGTACATCTCCACCTCGAAGCCCTTGGTCAGCATGGTGCTCATGGCTCCCCATCCTCCAGGCAGGCCAGGGCCTTGAGCAGGGCCCTGGCCTTGTTCAGCGTCTCCTCGTATTCCTTCGCGGGGATCGAGTCGGCCACGACGCCGGCCCCGGCCTGAACCCGCACCCGCCAGCCCGGTCCGTCGGGGTCTGGCAGCACCACCATCGTGCGGATGGTGATGGCGGTGTTGAGGGCGCCGCTCAGGTCGACGGCGCCATAGACCCCGGAGTAGGGCCCCCGGGCCACGGGTTCCAGCTCATGGATCAGCTGCATCGCCCGGATCTTCGGTGCCCCGCTCACGGTGCCGGCCGGGAAGGACGCCTTGAGCAGATCCCAGATGTCATGGGGGGCCGCCAGTTCCCCCTCCACCTCCGAGACGATGTGCATGACGTGGGAATAGCGCTCGATCACCATCAGGTCACGCACCTGCACGCTGCCCGGTCGGCAGACCCGGCCGAGGTCGTTGCGACCGAGGTCAACCAGCATCACGTGTTCAGCCCGTTCCTTGGGATCGGCCAGCAGCTCCGCTTCCAGGGCCGCATCCTCGGCTTCGCTCTCCCCACGGGGCCGTGTGCCGGCGATCGGCCGCAACGACGCCCGCACGGAGCCATCCGGCAGCGGCTCGGCCCGGACCATCACCTCCGGGCTTGAGCCGATCAGATACCAACCGTCGAAGCTGAAGAACGCCATGTAGGGCGACGGGTTGATCATCCGCAGGCTGCGGTACAGATCGAAGGGGTCGCGGTTGATCCGGGCCTCGAGCCGCTGGCTGAGCACCAGCTGGAACACGTCCCCCGCCCCGATGTGCTCACGGGCATCGTCCACCGCCGCTTCGAACGCCATCCGGCTGGTGCTGGCTTTTACCGGCAGCCGGTCGGCCGGACGGTCGTGCCAGTGGAGCGGTGCGGTGCCGGGGGGCAGCGGCGCCTGCAGCTGGGTCTCCAGCGCCAGCAGCCGTGCTTCGGCTTCGGCGAGGGCCTGTTCAGGATCCGGGCAACGGGTCAGGTCGGCGTAGGCGATCGCGGTGATCTGGCGACGGACCTGGTCAAACACCAGCAGCTGGTCGCAGAGCATCCAGCAGCCATCGGGGGGGTCGTCCGGCGCGGGGCTGTGAACCGGCACCGTGGGTTCGATCCAGTGGATCAGCTCGTAACCCCAGATCCCGAACAGCTGGCCGACGGCGGGCAGCCCGGGCACGGGAGCCGAACGGTAGGGCTGCAGCTGGTCGCGCAGCAGCGCGAAGGGGTCCCCCTGCAACTGCTGGCCTGGACCGTCCCGATGCCGCAGCTGGCACTGGTCCCCCCGGGCGGTCAGCACCCACAGGGGATCGGTGGTGACAAAGCTCCAGCGGCCGATGCGATCTCCCCCCTCAACGGATTCGAGCAGCAGGCTGTGGGGCCGCCCATGGCCAACCTTCAGCCAGATGCTCAGGGGGGTATCGAGATCGGCGGGCCACCGCCGCCAGACCGGAAGGAAGGTGGCCCCATCGGCCGCCTGCCGCAGGACATCGGCGCGATCAGGCATGGCCATGCAGCGGTTGCGGGACGGACAGAAAAGGCGGGGTCATGCCCCGCCTTTCTAAGACCCGGGCGTTGAAGGCCCGGGACAACGGATGCCTCACCGCGGCAGGTCAGGAATCGAAGGGGAGACGTCCGCTGAACTTGATGGTGGCAGGGTTGGGGTTCTGGCCGATGCGGCGAGGGTTGTGACCCACCATGGCGCGACCCTCGTTGACCTTTTCAGGGAACACACCGTCCTTGGGATGCAGGAACTCGGTGTCGCCACCGGGATAGATCCGGTAGATCTTGTAATCCTCGATCCGCGGCTTGAACTTCGTGCGCAGCTGGGTGCCGAGGGCCAGGCACTGCTCCTTGCGGGCGAAATACATGATGTTTTCGCCGGATTGCATCATCGCCGCGCCGCCGGTCGGCAGTTCAAAGGCCTGGGCGCTGGGGCTGGTCCAGGTGATGGCGTACTTCTCCTCGGTCTCCGCGGCATTGAGCAGGCCGCCGGTGCTGCCGATGTAGCCGGGGAGCTGACCGGTGAGGGTGGAACCAGCCGACATGGTGTCGTCCAGGACAGGATTTGGCTGGAAGCTAGCACTCACGGTCGGGCCTTTCCCGGGCTGCGGCGCTCTCTTCACACCCGTCAACATTGCCGGCCACCGGCAGGTAGAGCGTGAGGGTGCGGCCTGCCCGTTCGGTGTAGAGACCCCCCAGGCGGGCGAACAGATCGCGGGTGGCTCCCGGGCTCAGCTGCAAGCTGCCGGTGGTCGGATCCCAGCTCAGCACCGGTCCGACCGGTTCCCGCGGTGGTGGCAGCGAGGTGTCGGCTGCCCCTCCGTCGCCGCTGCCGAACCGCAGCTTCAGCCGATCCCCCGCCACCTGCAGGTCCACCTGCACCCGTGTTCCCCGCCGCAGGCTGCGGCTGAACCGGTCCATCAGTCCGGTGAGCATCTTCTCGAGCAGCGCCGGCTCGCTGAGCACCTCCGGCAGGGGGTCCGGCCGCTGCACGGCCAGGGTGAGCTGCCGCCGGGCCAGCAGCCGCTCCCAGGCCGGGATCAGCTGCAGCAACAGGGATTCCAGGTCGGTGCGGGCCAGGCGCAGATCAGCCGTCGGTTGGCGCCGCCGCTCTGCGGCCTGAAAGATCAGACCGAACCGGTCAATCTGTTCGCTGCACTCCGCATCGATCTGGTCCAGCCGCTGCTGCACCTGGGAAGGCAGGTCCCTGCGGCGCAGCAGGGATCGCACCAGCGTCCGGATGGTGGCCAACGGCGTGCGGACCTCGTGGGCCAGGGCTTCGAGCAGCTGCAGCTGGGGGGTGCTTTCGTCGGGATCGGGGGCGCTCACCAGGGTGAGGGCCGGCGCCGCCAGCGCCAGCCGTTCGGCCAGCCGTGGCCAGAAGCCCTCACCGGAGCCGGGGGGACTGGCCAGCGGACCGAGGCGGTCGAGCTGCTGGCGCAGGGCCGTGGCCGCCGCCGGGTTGTCGTGCTGCAGCCGCTGGCCCAGAAGTTGGAGGGCGTTCGCCAGCACCGGGGCCTCAAAGCGCGCCAGCAGCCGTCGGGCGCCGGGGGGACCCTCCAGGGCCAGAGCCACCTGCAGCCGGGGGCTGATCAGCATCAGCAGCGGATCGACGCCGTCCCCGGGGTGCAGGGGCAGCAGGGTCAGGGGGGGTGGTGAACCCCCCGGGCCAGGGTCGGCGGCCGGCAGTCCTGGCTGCAGCTGGCCCCAGCCGGGGGGCGTCCAGATCCAGCCGTGCAGATGCTCCAGCAGGGCCGGCTCGTGCAGGGCGGGGAGCGGTGAGGCCAGCCAGACTCCCTCGCGGCAGCCGCTGGCGAGCAGATCGTCCTGAAGCACTGCCAGGGCCGCCCACCACAACCGGCGGGCGCCGTCCTCATCGACCTGGCCAGCCGGCACCCCCTCCGCCAGGCCCTGGCGCACCTCCGCCAGGGACGGTGGGGAGGAAGGGGTCAACGGCGGAAGGGGTCGCCCCGCTGGGCGCGGCGCTGCACCGAGGCCACCAGGCCGATGCAGAGGAAGTTGACGAGCATGGCGAAGCGGCCGTAGCTCATCCAGGGCAGGGGAATGCCGGTGACCGGACCCAGGCCGATGGTCATCGAGACGTTGATGACGATCTGGAACACCAGCATGGCCAGCACCCCGATCACCACCAGAGATTCGAAGTCTGTGCGGGCCCTTCCGGCGATCTGCAGCAGCTTCCAGGAGAGCGCTCCATAGAGCAGCAGCAGCAGCATGCAGCCCACGAACCCGGTCTCCTCCCCCAGGGCACTGAAGATGAAATCCGTGTGCTGTTCGGGGATGAACTGCAGCTTGGTGAGGTGGCCGCGCATCAGGCCAGTGCCCAGCAGTTCGCCGGAGCCGATGCCGATGCGGCTCTGGATCAGGTGATAGCCGCCCCCCAGGGGATCCTTGGACGGGTCGAGGAACAGCACCAGCCGGTCCTTCTGGTAATCCTTGAGGCCGTGGGTCCAGAGGTAGGGGGTCAGCGCCGCGAACAGGCCGTTCACCGCCAGCACCACCGCCAGCCCCAGGCGTTTCCAGGGCAGGCTGCGCCAGGCCAGCACGGCCAGCCCCACGAACCAGGGCACCAGCATCGGTTGCACCGTCCCGGCCACGATTGCCGTCGGCAGGGGTGAGATCAGCAGCAGCAGCCAGGGCAGGGTCAGCCCCGACCAGAAGAACATCACCAGCGAGATGGCACCGAACACCAGCGAGGTGCCCAGGTCGGGTTGGATGAACACCAGCGCCCACGGCACCAGAATCACCCCAACGGGCCGCAGCAGGTCAGCGGGTTTCTCGATCGGCTGGCGGGCGAGCATGCCCGCCAGCAGCAGGATTGCGGCCAGCTTGGCGAATTCGGAGGGTTGCACATGCAGTCCTCCGATCGAGATCCAGCGCTGGGCGCCCAGGGCGCTGGTGCCCACGGCCCGCACGGCCACCAGGCTGACGATGGTGAGCCCGTAGATCGGCAGCAGCAGCTGCTCAAAGCGCTGCAGGTCGATGCGCGACAGCAAGGCGGCCACCGCCAGGCCCACGGCCCCGGTGATCCAGTGGTTCTCCCAGTCGGCAAGGTTGGAAGCCCTCTGGGTGCTGGCGATGAGCACCCCGGCCAGCAGGGTGATGAGCACGGGGACGCCCCAGAGGATCAGGTCGGGGCCTGACCGCCGCCGCGCCTGGCCGCGGCCCTGGGAGAACAGACGCTGGCGCTGGCCGGGCACAGGCATCGGATCAGGACCGGGGAGCGGCGGTGGTTGGACTGAGGGCCCGGGCGGCCCCACGGAAGGCGACCGCAGCCGCACTATCGGGTCGGGCCAGGGTGACGGGCTGACCGGAATCGCCCCCCTCCTGCACCGGCAGTTCGATCGGAATGCGGGCCAGCAGCGGAACGCCGGCCTCCTCGGCCAGGGTCTGGCCACCGTCGCTGCCGAAGAGGGCGTACCGCCGGTCCGGCAGGTCGGGGGGGGAGAACCAGCTCATGTTCTCGACGACGCCGAGGATCGGGATCCCCATCTGGCGGAACATGGCCAGGCCGCGGCGGGCGTCCTGGAGGGCCACCTGCTGGGGGGTGGTGACGATGACCACGCCGGCCATGGGCACGGCCTGGGCAAGGCTGAGCTGGGCATCGCCGGTGCCGGGGGGCAGGTCGACCACCAGCACGTCGC
>CAZWFG010000012.1:0-23380 GCA_964632245.1 uncultured Synechococcus sp.
GCAGGATGTCCTTGCCGATCACGTGCAGCCGGGCCGGCCAACCGCGGGCCAGGGCCACGCTCAGATCAGCAGGATCATCCGCCTCCAGCAGGGCCGTGATGTAACCGAGCAGCGCATCAAACCACACATAGAAGGTGTGCCCCCCATGGCCCGGCACAGGAATCCCCCAGGGCAGTTGCACCCGGGAGATTGAGAAATCGCGAAGACCACCGGCCACGAAATTCTCGACCTCGCGGCGTCTGGCCTCGGGTCGGATGAAGCCTGGACGTTGGATCAGGTCTTCAATGGCCGCCTGGTAGCGCGAGAGCCGGAAGAACAGATTGGTTTCATCGCGCCACTCGAGGGGGCGCAGATGGATCGGGCAGTCACCCCCGTCAGCACCATCCTTGTACTCCTCGCAGGCGACGCAGTACCAACCGCGCTGCTGGCCTTCGACGATGTCACCACTGGCCTCGACGCGATGGAAGAACTGCTCGACGATCGCCCGGTGACGGGGGTCGGTCGTGCGAATGAAGCGATCGTGGCTGATCCCCCACTGCTCCCAGGTGTCGGTGAACAGAGCACTGATGCGATCGCAGTGCTGCTGAGGGGTGACGCCACCCAGTTCGGCAGTGCGCTGAATCTTCTGGCCGTGCTCATCACAGCCGGTGACGAAGATCACGGGCTCACCACGCAGCCGCCGATACCGGGCCAGGGTGTCCACGGCGAGGGTCGTGTAGACACTGCCGATGTGGGGCCGATCGTTGACGTAGTAGAGGGGTGTGGTGAGTGTGAAGCCCATCGTGCCGATCCTACCCACGGCCCCCGGGTCTGACCGATCCCTGGCCGCCCCCCGGGAGCTGCAGGTCCCGGTGCTCGTGCTCGGAGGTGGGACCGGTGGGGCCGGCGCCGCCCTTCAATGCGCCCGCAGCGGGGTGGGGTGCCTGCTGGCCACCCCCGGGCCCTGGCTGGGGGGGATGCTGTCGGCTGCGGGGGTCTCGGCCCCCGATGGCAATGAACTGGCGGCCTGGCAGACCGGCCTCTGGGGGGCGCTGCTGAGACAGCTGCGGCGCGAACTGCCCGAGGGCCTGGACCACAACTGGGTCAGCTGTTTCGGGTTCCGCCCCGCCGACGGTGAACGGGTCCTGCAGCGGTGGGTGAAGGCCGAACCGCTCCTCGACTGGCGCCCCGGCCTGCTGCTCCGGGAACTGGAGCAACGCGGCCCCAGCTTCACCGCCGCGCTCCTCGAGGGATCCGAAGGCCTGCTGAGGGTGCGCTTCGACGTGCTGGTCGACGGCACGGAACTGGGGGATGCCCTGGCGGTGGGAGGGGTGCCCCATCGCCTCGGCTGGGAGCCGCGGGAGCACTGGCAGGAACCCAGCGCCCCGCCGGCGGCGGAGCTGCTCACCAACCCCTTCTTTCAGCAACAGCCCGTGCAGTCGCCCACCTGGGTGGTGCTGGCCCAATGGAGGCCAGGCGCCCTGCCGATGCCCGCCGGCCCCCTGGCGCCGCCCTTCACCGCTGCGCTCGCCCAGCACCCGCTGGATCGGCTGCTGGCCTACGGCCGTCTGCCAGGAGATCTGGTGATGCTGAACTGGCCTCTTGACGGCAACGACTGGCACGCAGATCCCGGTGCCGCCTTTTCGGCTGATCCGGCCCGCCGGCAGGCCCAGCTGGCGGGGATGCGGCGCCACAGCATCGGGTTTCTTGAGGCCCTGGCCGCGATCAGCAACGGGGGGTTGATGGCCGCTGATGCCTTCCCGGGGGACCCCGCCTGCCTGGCCCTGCAGCCCTACTGGCGGGAAAGCCGGCGACTGCAGGGGCAGGTCACGGTGCGGGAACAGGATCTGCTCCCCGGACTGGCCCCCCCCGATCACCTGCGGACCGCCGTGGCGGTGGGCAACTACCCCAACGACCACCACTATCCAGGCCCCGATTGGCCCCTCGCCGGCCGCAGCCGCCCCTGGGGAGGTCGCTGGAGCGGCGCCCCGTTTGTCATCCCCTTCGCGGCCCTGCACGGTCCGGCGATCGACAACCTGCTGATGGCGGACAAGGGGATCAGCGTCAGCCACATGGCCAATGGCGCCACCCGTCTTGGGCCACTCATCCTCAACATCGGCCAGGCCGCCGGCCTGGCAGCGGCATTGGCGGTGCAGCGGCGGCAACGACCGGCAGAACTGTCGGTGCGCCTGCTGCAGGAGCGGCTCATCGACGATCGCCGAGCGCCGGCGGCCGTGGTGCCGATGACGGAGCTGGCCTGGCACGACCCGACCTGGACGGAACAGCAGCGCGGCGCCCTCGATGGCCACGGTCAACGGCGAAATGGCGACGCGCCGCCGACCGCACCGTCGGAACCTGGTGAGGGGGCCATCACCCTCGAGCTGAACCTCGAGGCGGAAGAGCGTTGGTGGGGCTGGGATGGTCAGCGGCGCTGGCCGCTCATCACGCTGGAACCGTCCGTGCGGGCGACCCTGCCCCGCTGGCAGGGCCGTCGTGTGGTGGTCCGCGGACGGCCGAATCCCTGGGGGCCCTGGTGGCGGATCAACGGCGTCGAGCCCTGAGATCGAGTCGGTCATGGCGGCTGCTGACCGCCGCCAGCGACAGTTGCAGGACATCCCCTGGATCGGCCCCGGAGTCGACATCGGCCGCCAGCTCCATCCCCCAGTCGTCAATGCGCACAAGCCCCAGCCCGTGGTCCTGACGCAACCAGCGCAGCAGCTGGCAACGGAGGGCCCCTGCCGGTGGCGAAAACTCCAGCCAGTGCTGCAGCGCCAGCCGCTGGTCCTCCCGGGACACCAACTGCGCCTCCCGCGCCAGCCGATCCGCCTGGTCCAGCTCAGGCAGCAGGGCGTCAGCCGTCAGGGGGGGGTGCTGAAGGGCACCGGTGGCGGCCAGCCATTGACGGTGGGCCAGCAGATCTCCGTACCGACGGATCGGGGAGGTCCACTGGAGATAGGCCTCCAGACCAAGGGAGCGGTGGGGACCGGGTCGGGGCTGCAGGCGGCTGCGGGCCAGACCCAGCCGCTGATGGGCCCAGCGCACCGGGCCCTCGGGCAGGGCCAGCAGCTGTTCCGGGGTGAGGCTGCTGTGGCCGTCCTGACAGCGGAACGGCATGGCCACGTCGTTGGTCGCAGCCCAGCCGGCGGCGGCGGCGCCGGCGAGGATCATGGCTTCGGCCACCAGGGAGCGGGAGGGCCCCGGTTCGGTGATCACCAGCTCGGGCCCCGCCTCCCCCCTTCGGATCCGCCCTTCGGGCTGGTCCATCGCCAGGGCACCGGAGCGGGTGCGCCAGTCCCGGCGTGTCCGCAGCAGGGCATCAAGGCAGGCAAGATCCGGATCCTCCGGCGGGGCCAGCTCGATCAGTTCGTCGGCGTCGGCATAGCTGAGGCTGTAGGCGACACGGATCCAGCTGCGCACCAGACGCGCCTGGCGCAGGCTGCCGTCTGCATCGAGGGTCAGCGCCAGACTCACCGCTGCGCGTCGCCCGCCGCTGGACAGGCTCAGGGGGCCGGCCCCCAGTTCGAGGGGCAGCATCGGTTGCAGGCCACCGCTCAGGTACAGCGTCGTGCCACGACGTCGGGCCTCGTCATCGATGGCGCCGCCCGGGGTGATCAGCCGGTGGGGGTCGGCCACGTGCACCCAGATCACCGCGGTGCCGTCGTCGCCACGCTCGAGCGCCAGGGCGTCGTCAATCTCCCGGGTGCCCGGATCATCGATGCTGATGCTGTGCAAGCCGGTGAGGTCGAGGCGCTCCCGATCACCGGGTTGTTCGCCATCGGCTGCCCGGATCAGCGCTTCGGCCTCCTCCAGACAGGCCTGCGGGAAGCCCCCACCCCAGACGCTGCGCGAGAGGGCCAGGGGCACCTCAGGGGCCCAGTGGCCGAGGTCCACCAGCAGGCTGCGCAGGGCCTGGGGCGAACCCTCACAACGGGCCTGGCCAAGGGCCAGCCGCAGATCGTCGGGGCAGTCGGGCCACAGGGACAGGTCATCCCCCTGGCGGGTGAGGTCGATCAGCCGCCTGAGTTCAAGGGCCTCGCGGCTGCCGGAGGGGGGGGACCAGAGCTGCCTCTGGCGGACCGCCTGCAGGAAGTCGTCTCGTCCCCGTTGGCGCCGACGCTGCTGGCGACGCTGCTGCCGGATCAGCTTGAGCTCATCAGCCCGGCGGCTGGTGATGCCGTCGCGTCGAAGGCGGAACAGATCCTGCTCCCCGGCCAGGGCCAACCACAGGCAAAGGCACTGCTCAGTGGTCGGCTCACGATGCAGCAACCGTGCCAGCTGGATGAGCGTCCAACTGGTGCCGACAGGAGACGCATCCGCCCCCTGCCAGGCCATCGCCAGCAGGGTGGAGGGGATGGCCTGGCAGGTCAGCAGGGCATCGGCGTTAGGGGGGTGCTCGAGCAGGGGCCAGAGGTCCCGCTGGGGCACGAACCGTTCCTGGCCACCGCGATCACCGGCCTGACGAAGCGAGACCTTGCCGCGCCGCACCTCCACCACCACGGCAAGCCTGGGGGGCTGGTCGGTGGGCGTGAGGCCGACGAGATCCCCGGGGCGGGGCTCACTCGATCGGGATGGGGCAAGGTCGGCCAGGGGAGGCCTCAGCCCTCGGGATTCACGAAGGGCAGCAGGGCCATGATGCGGGCCCGCTTCACCGACAGCGTGAGATCACGCTGCTGCTTCGCGGTGAGGCCTGTCATGCGACGGGGCAGAAGCTTGCCCCGTTCGGTGATGAACTTCTTGAGCAGATCAATGTCCTTGTAATCGATCGGATCACCAGGCTTGATCGGCGAAAGGCGCTTCTTGAAGAACGAACTGGTCATGGGAGCAGAACGACGACGGGGGCAAAAGGAGACGTGGAGATGAAGGCAGCCGATCTCGGAACCGCCAGGAAACGCGTGTTGACGGGGACATTGGAGCCCCAAACCATCACTTGATTTCCTTGTGGTTGGTCGACTTGTTGCAGTGGGGGCAGAACTTCTTGATCTCCAGTCGCTCCGTCGTGTTGCGACGGTTCTTCTCGGTGGTGTAACGGGACACCCCGGGACTGCGCTTGGCGGGATTGGACCGGCATTCGGTGCACTCGAGAGTGATCACGATCCGGACGCCCTTGTTCTTGGCCATAAGGACGTTGCGCCGCTTCTGATTGGCGGTGTGACAATCCCCGACTATAGCCGATGGGTAGGATCCGCCCAACTTCAGGCGATCTGATGCGGGTCTCGCTCCGCTGGCTCAGGGAACTGGTGCCCTTTCACTCAGCTCCGGAAGAGCTGGCGGAACGGCTGTCCCTGGCCGGCTTCGAGGTCGAGGCCGATGAAGACCTCGAGGCCAGGGTCCGCGGGGTGGTGGTGGGCCGGGTGGTGAGCCGGGACCCCCATCCCGCGGCTGATCGCCTGAGCGTCTGCCGGGTGGACGTCGGTGACGGCGATCCGCTGCAGATTGTCTGCGGCGCGCCGAACGTGCGCCAGGACATGGCGGTGGCGGTCGCCCTCGTGGGCAGCCATCTGCCCAGCGTCGATCTGACGATCAAGCCGGCGAGCCTGCGTGGTGTCGAGAGTCACGGCATGTTGTGTTCGCTCGCAGAACTGGGTCTGGCCAGCGAGTCGAGCGGCCTGGTCGATCTGGCGGAGGTCGCCGCCGCCAGCGGCCTGGATCTGCCGACAGCCGGGCGGCCCGTGGGGCCCCTGCTGGGCCTGGACGATCGCATTCTTGAACTCGCCATCACCGCCAACCGACCCGACGGCCTCTCGATGCTAGGCATCGCCCGCGAGGTGGCCGCCCTGGAGTCGGTGCTGCCCACCCCTCCGGAGGTCCGCACCGGCCCGGCGATTGATGGGGAGGCCCTGGCCGTCGCCCCCCCGGACGGGGTGCGGATCGCGCTCACCCGCCTGGCGGGGGTGACGGTGGGACCGTCACCGACCTGGTTGCAGCGGCGACTGGAGATGGCGGGGGTCCGCAGCATCAACACCGTGGTCGACATCACCAATCTGGTGATGCTCGAAACCGGTCAGCCCCTGCATGCCTATGACGGCCAGCGTCTGCCGGCCGGTGACGGCAGTGGCTTCGCTGTCCGGGCCGGCCGCAGCGGCGAGACCCTGCAGACCCTGGATGATCAGCAACGCCTGCTGGGGACCGAGCAGTTGCTGATCACCCACGGTGACCTGCCGGTGGCCCTGGCCGGAGTGATCGGTGGATTGGAGACGGCGGTGGACGGGGCCACAACGGAGGTGGTGCTGGAGTCGGCTGTGTTCCCCCCTGCGCAGGTGCGCCGCAGTGCCCGGGGTCTTGGCCTGCGGACGGAGGCTTCGGCCCGCTTCGAGCGGGGGGTGGCCGCCGCCGCCACCCTGGGGGCTGCGGACCGGGCCGTGGCGCTGCTGCAGCAGCTCTGTGGCGCCACGGTTCAGGACCGTCGCTGGAGCGGCCCTGCCCCCACGCCGGCCGTCGCGGTGGGCCTGCGCCGTGGGGCCCTCGATCGCCTGCTCGGCCCGCTGCCCTCGGAGGACGACGCCTTCGCGGCCATCCCGGACGACACGGTCGTGGCCACGCTCGAACGGCTGGGCTGTGGCGTCAACGCCGATGACGAGGGCTGGCAGGTGACCCCGCCGCCGTCTCGGGCCCAGGATCTGCAGCGGGAGGTGGATCTGATTGAAGAGGTGGCCAGGCTGATCGGTTACGACCGTTTTGGCCTGCACCTCCCGGATCCCGTCGAACCCGGTGGACTGGATCCGTCCCAGGCGGTGCTGCGGCGCCTGCGGGCGGCCCTGCGCAGTCAGGGGTTGCAGGAGCTCTGCCATCTCTCCCTGGTGCCCACCGACGAAGACCGGGGTGATCAGGTGTGTCTGCACAACCCCCTGCTGGCCGAGACCAGCGCCCTGCGCCAGGAGTTGCTGCCGGCCCTGCTGCAGGCAGCGGTGCGCAATCTGCAGGCCAGCCGCCCCGGTTTCTGGGGATTCGAGATCGGCCACTGCTTCGTGCAGACCCCCGATGGCCCCCGCCAGGAGCTGCGGCTGGCGGCGGTGCTGGCCGGCCAGCAGCGGTCCGAACGCTGGACCAGCAGTGGCCATGATCGCCAGCCTGACTACTGGCAGGCCCGGGGCATCGTTGCTGCCGCCATGGCCGAGATCGGTCTGAGCCTGCAGGACCGTCGGCTCACCGATGATCCCCTGCTCCATCCGGGCAGGGCCGCCTCCCTGGCCCTTGAAGGGAGACCGTTGGGACGGTTCGGGGCCCTCCACCCCGCCGAAGCCGAACGGCTTGATCTCCCTGGCGTTGTTCATGTGCTGGACCTGGCGATCGATCCGCTGCTGAAGGCCGCCACGCGCCCTTCACGGCTGATTCCGACCTTTGCCCCGTATCCGCTGGTCCCTGCCAGCGAACGGGACCTGGCCTTCGTCGTCCGTGCTGACATCGAGGCGTCGGCCGTGCTTCAGCAGCTGACCAAGACCGGCGGTCAGTTGCTGGAGGCCGTGGACCTGCTGGACCGTTACACAGGCAGCCCGATCCCCAACGGCTCCTGCAGCCTGGCCGTGCGTCTGCGGTTCCGGGATCGGACGGCGACCCTCACCGACGAGCAAGTGGATCCGGTGCTGGATCGCCTGCGGCAGATGCTGGTGGAACGCTTCCACGCTGATCTGAGGTCCTGACCAGACAGGCCACCGCCTCGCAGTGGGTGGTCTGGGGAAAGAAGTCGAGGGGTTGCACCCACTCCAACCTCAGCTGACCATCGCTGGTGAGCTGGGCCAGGTCACGGGCCAGGGTGGCGGGGTTGCAGCTGACGTAGGCCACCCGTTCCGGTGGATCCGCGAGAATGGCCGCACGCACCGCTGTCTCCAGCCCCTTGCGGGGGGGATCAAGCAACAGGGCACGGCTGTCCGGCAGCCACTCCGGCAGAAGCTTCTCGACAGCGCCGACCAGGATCTTCACCCGCTCCAGGCCATTGAGCTGGGCGGCCAGTTCCGCCAGCTCGACGCTGGTGCGGTGGCGCTCGAAGCCCACCAGATCCATGCCCGGGGCCAGCAGCGGCAGGCTGAGGCTGGCACTGCCGCAGTAGGCATCGAGCAGCCGATCACCGGAGCGCAGGTCCAGGGCCTCGTGCAGCAACGGCAGCAGACGTTCTGCCTGGGGGGTGTGCACCTGGTGGAACGTGTCGATGGCCACCGGAACGGTGCAGCCCCCGAACCGGTCAAGCAGCCAGGGGCGACCGACCACCAGACGGTCCTTGGCCCCGAACAGCACATTGGTGGGCCGGGGCTGAAGATTGAGCACGACACCCACCAGGGCGGGCCATCGCGTCATCCATGCCGCCGCCAGCTCCTCGAGACCCGGCAGGTCATCGCTGGCGGCGATGAGCCCGACCAGCAGATCACCGCTGTGGTGACCGACCCGGAGCACCAGGTGGCGCAGAACACCCTGACCGGTGGCTTCGTCATAGATGGGCCAGCCGGCGGAGGAGAGGTCGTCGCAGAGGGGGGCGATCAGCCGGTCGATGCGGTCATCGAGCACCGGACAGCGATCGACCGCCACCAGGTCATGGCTGCCCCTGCGGTAGAAGCCTGCCTCGATGCGCCCACTCCGATGGCGGAGGGGCAGGATCGCCCGGTTGCGGTAGGCCAGGGTCGCCTCCGCCGCAAGAAGCGGACGCACGGTGGGTGCAAGACCTCCGACCCGTTGCAGGGTCCGCCGCAGCTGTTGTTCCTTCCAGTGGGCCTGGGATCCATCGGCCCAATGCTGCAGGCTGCACCCCCCACAGGTGCCGGCCACGGGGCAGGGGGGCTGACGACGATCAGGCGCGGCCACGATCACGGCCTCCAGCTGTCCGTGGCGGAAGCGTTGCCCCTGCCCGGTGATCGTCACCCGCACCCGTTCCCCTGGGAGCGCCCCGGGGACAAGCACCGGCAAGGGGGCCATGGCGCTGTCCTCCGGCGGCGCCGCGATCCCATCACCATCCAGGCTGAGATCACGCACGACCAGTTCAAGGGGGGCCTCGGGCAACTCCGGGCTCGCGGGAGGGGGATCGGCGATGGATGTCACCCCTGCACCCTAGAAGGCCATCGCGTTACAGCTCACGGCGAAACGGCATCGAGGGAGCGGGCTGTCGCTGTCGGGTCCTTACACTGCGTCAGGCTCCGGGACTGCCATGAGCGTTGTTCGCGATCTGATCCTCGTCGCAGACGATGAGCTGCGGTATCCAAGCAGTGGGGAACTGCGCTGCATGGCTGACTTCCTCAGTGGTGGAGCCCAGCGCATCCGCATCGCCAGGACCCTCACCGAGAACGAGCGCAAGATCGTTGACCAGTCGGCGAAGGTTCTGTTCGGTCGCCGTCCCGAATACGTCGCCCCTGGCGGCAATGCCTACGGCCAGAAGCAGCGAGCCCAGTGCCTGCGCGACTTCTCCTGGTACCTGCGCCTGGTGAGCTACGCCGTGCTGGCGGGCAGCACCTCCTTCATCGAAACCACCGGTCTCGTGGGTGCCCGCGAGATGTACAACAGCCTTGGCGTGCCGATGCCAGGAATGGTGGAATCGATGCGCTGCCTCAAGGAGGCCTCCGTCGACCTCGTGTCCCCGGAGGATGCAGAGCTGCTCTCCCCCTACTTCGACTATCTGATCCAGGGAATGCAGACCTCAACCTGAGGTCTCAGAAGTCCTGGTCCAGACCCAATCCTGGTCCGGCCCTGGGACCGATCTGAGCGCATGGCTTAAACTCTGTCCAGTTGATTCAGCATCGGTGCTGCTTCTCTGGCCCCTGATCGCCCAGGTCACCGCACCTCCGGCGTTGCCCGCAACACCTCCAACCCTCAACGGAGCCCCGGCAGCGCCCGCCCCGGCCCAGCCACTGAAGAAGATCTCCCCCACGGCATCGGTTCTGCTGTCCCTGGGTCAACGGCAGATCACCGTGATGGATAACGGGCGCGTGATTGGTGGCCCCTGGCCGGTGGCCATCGGCGCCAAAGAATCCCCGACCCCCAAGGGCACCTTCTCTGTGCTCAACAAGGTCGTGAATCCGATCTACCGCAGCACCCACACCGACACAGTGAACCCCAAACGCGGCCAGGAGTCGCCCCTGGGAGAGCGCTGGGTTGGGTTTCTGAAGAAGGATCGCGATCAGTTCGGCATCCACGGAACGCCCTGGCCGTTCTGGGTGAACCGTCGCCTTCCGGTGACCAACGGCTGCGTGCGGATGCTGAATGAACACGTTCGCGAAATGTTCGATCTGGTGGACATCGGCGCCGTGGTGCAGATCACCGACTGAGTCGGCCGTCTCACCCTGGACCCGTATCTTGTCTTGATGCAAATCCAGGACTGGACATCTGACGTGACTGCATCCCCTGCGTACCTGTGGCTCACACAGATACGCCTCTCCGAAGCAGTTCTGTGCAGCCCTGTTCCAGCCTGGTGTTCATGGCTGGTGAGGCGTCCTGTCCAATGGCCTGGACAAACAAGTGGACAGCGTCCAGCGACGGACCACCGTCGCACGGACCGTCGCCGTCACAGGAAAAGCGTTGTCGGTGGCCGCGAGCACATTGCGAGAGCAACGCGAGCGCAACGCAAATGCCTATGCAGGACAGGCAGAATCTGCTGTTTTTGAGACATCAACAGTCTCAGCCTAGACATGGTCCAGGACCCTGATTAAGTCTTAGGCAAGACAACTGGACAAAAAGGCAGGGGGTCGATCGGAGGGGGAGCGGATCGGATGGGTGGGATGGGATGGGATGGAGATGGGGGATGACAGGCGACCGGGATGAGACCAGGCGCTGCTTTTCATTTGTATCAGATTGGTCTCTGTCCGGGACTGATAACGCGACACAGGTGCGACACCTGGATCAGTTGCGTGGGCGTCGCAGGGGTCAGCGGATGCGGGACAGCACGCGTTGCTTGAGCAGTTGATAGGCCTCGTTCAACCGACGCATTGCCTCTGGGTCGCCGCCCGTGTCTGGATGGTGGGCAAGGGCGAGCTGGCGGTAGGCCTCACGGATCTGGTGCAGAGTCAGCACATGATCGGGATCCGTGGGGAGCTGCAACAGCCGCAGGGATCCCTGGATCGTGAGCGTTGAACCAAGGTCAAGGAACGGAGAGCCGCGGCGACGGCGGCGCAACCGCTGGACCAGTCGACCCACCAGCGACGGAATGCGAAGGCGCAGGGTCGCCGCTCCGAATGGATCCTCGAGCAGACCCGCAGCCACCAACACCCGTTCCAGACTTGGGGCGCCCCGGGTCCAGGCGGGCGCCAGGCCCTCAAGCACCCGTTCCAGGGCACCCCAGTCAAAGGGCTGGCCACCGCTGGCCTCTGCGACAGGCCAGATGTCATGGGCCAACCACTGCACGGCCCCATCCACCACAGGGGACTGGGGGCTCTGACCGTAGAGCTCCAGCCAGTGGTCCCGGACCGCCCCAAGACACGACCGAAGCTGATCGGCATTCATCACCGCCGTCCGTTCCCCCGCCAGGGCGTCGGACCCTTCGGTCGCGAGGGACTGACGCACCTCACGGGTGCGGCGACGGACAAATCCCGGCAGGTCAATGCCACCCCCCGGACGACCCGCCGCCACTTCCTCTGGCCAGGGGGGAACGTCGTCGCTGTCGTTCGTTGCGCCCGGCAGGGGTGCTTCAAGGGCAGCAATGCTCACCGGCACCATGGCCGACGCCTCGGGTGCCTCCTCCAGCGTGGGTGGTGGCTCGATGCCGTCGGTGTCGCCGCCGTCGCCATCGAGCCGATCGCCCTCCTGGCTGAGGACCATGAGCAGCAGCTGCTCCACCACGGGGCCCCTGGAGCGATGACCCCAGGCGCGCCGGAGCTCATCGATGCGCGTCAGCACCGTGTCGCTGAGCTCGACCGAGATGCGTCGCCCCTGCTCGCTGCCTTTGGCCACGGTGATCTTGGGGGAGCGCAGGGAGCCTATCGACCGAACCAGTTGCGCATCAACTGATAGGGACGGGAGGGATCGATCATCGCCGGAGCGGTGGGAGGCCAGCCAGCGGAAGGAACCACGGCAGGCGCCTGGGAAGGCCGGGCGGTGGTGGGCCGCGCTGCTGCCGGGACGGTCTTGTTCAGCACCGGGCGCGGGGCGGGCCGAGGAGCGGGACGGGGCCGGACAGGGGCGGCCACAGGAGATTCGCCATAGCCCTGGGCCACTCCGGCGCCTCCGGGAACCACGGGCGGAGCGGTAACCGGAGGAGGGGCCTGACGCACCATCGCCTCGCGGGCCTCAGCCTGCAGCTGCTCCTGCTGCCGCAAAGCCACCAGTTGCTGGCTGGGGACAACGCTGAGCAGATGACCTGGCGTGGCATCGGCCGGATAGACCAGGCTGATGCGTACGGGGGTCACCACCCCCGGCTGCAGGTTGAGGGAGCTCAAGGACAGGCTCTGGCCGGACCGCAGCCCGACGTGGAACTCCTCATAGCCCCGGGGTGTGGTGACACCGATGGTCCCGCGGTAGGCCGTGAACTGGCGACCGGTAAGGGTCGGGTGGCTGAACACCAGGTCGTAGGAGCCTTCGCCCTTGAGCTGCAGGTCCACATCGAACCTGACGCCATAGGTCCCGACGTTGTCGAGGGACGAGTCGACCATGCGACTGGCCAGTTCATTCACCTGCAGCTCATTGGTGCCGAAGTGATGGCGGCTGGTGGTGGTGAGGGGAACGTGCAGCGCCCCCGCCCTCAGATCGTGGCGAAGGGTGGCCTGATAGGAATCGCCGATGGCCACACCGGCGACCCGGGAAAAGACCCGTCGGTCACGGATCTCGTCGAGGCGTGTCAGGTAGGTGCGGCCGGGGGCCAGGCGACCCTCGTCGAGCACCCGCAGCATGTCCTGATCTCCGGCCGGGTCTTCCGCCGCCACCACCGCCATCTGGAAAGGCCCGTCGCTGCGGCCCTTGAGCAGGGCGTTGGCGATGCCACGGGCCGGCAGATCGGTGCTCACGATCACGATCTTGGAACGGGCAGGGATGCGGACGGTCTCGGGCATGCCCCGGTCGAGACTGCCCCGCAGCATCTGCACAGCAGTGGCGGCTCCAGGACCGGTGTTCCAGGGCCGGCGCCCCTGGGGAATGACCCCCATCAAGTTGTTGGAGAGGTATGGGGCTTCGAAGCTGTTCTTGACGGCCCCCTGCTCGAAGCGCAGCGTCACGTCCCGATCACCCGGGTTGATGGCGATGACGGCCAGGGTGAGCTGGCCCCGCCGTCCGCCGGCCACCCCGAGGCGACGGGCATCGGTCGGGGCGTACTTGTGGTGGGCATGGAGGCCGAAGTCTCCATTGAAGGTGTAGGTGGCATTGGCGAGGGTGTCGCCGTTTTCAGCCAACGCTGATCCCGGGGTGGTGCTGACGAGGATGCCCGGTCCCCAGACCTCCTCGGGCTGGTTGGAATGAAGCACAGGGACGTTGTTGAACCGCCCCTGAAGCGGCTGGGCGGGCTGACCGGCCATCAGCGCCACTTGGGCCTGGACAGCCGGACAGAGGATCTGCGCCGAGGCCAGACCGAAGAGGACGGGAAGGAAATGTCGCATGGGACCCGCTGGACCGACTCCTCCCGTCATGGGTCTGAACTGCGACAGGGGAGGTGGAGTGATGGAATTTCTTTCGCTCAGATCGTAATCAGCACGGACGGTTGCCCTGCGTTCCGGATGTCTCACGGGGATGGAGCAAGGGGCAACTGAACGCCCGGGCCATTCGCTAGAACGGCGCAGGTTCGGCACATTTTCCCATGTTTCCCTTCCCAGACTGCCTCGGTGTCGAAGGCACCACCCAGGACTGCAAGGCTCGCCGCCAGCGGCGCAAGCGGATGATGCTCCGCAGCTGGCGCGATGCCCTGGAGCGGCAGCTGGCCGCCGTCGACGCCGCCATCGCCACCCTGGAGCGGCAGATGGAACGGGACGGCACCAGCCACGACTGAAGCTGCTCAGGCGGCGAGGGGGGCCAGCCTCGGTCTCAGCTGGTCCAGGGCTCGCCGCAGCCGTCGATGAACCGTCATCGCACTCACCCCCTCCTCCCGGCCCACCTGCCGCAGACTCTGCCCTGCCAGCACGACCTGCTCCACACAGCGACGCTCCAGCGGGTCGAGGGTCTCCATCGCCTGACGCACCTGCTGCTGCCGCTCCTGCTTCAGCAACGTCGACCAGCCCTCACCCCGGGGGTCCGCAGGCAGCTGGTGTTCGGCGAGGGCATCCAGGGGCCTGAGGCGCAGGCTCCACGCCCGCCAGTCCCTCGTCTGGCGGAGGCGACGGGGCAGCCGCACCGGATCGGCCGCATCCCGCAGGTAGTGGAGCATCGCGCCGCGGATGTGCAGCACCAGAAAGGCCTCCAGGTGCGCCCCACTGCGCTCACCGCGGTTGTTCATGCCCCGCAGCAATCCCAGATAACCCACCTGGCGCAGGTCATCGCGGTCTGCACGGCCGGAGCGAGCAAACCCACAGGCCAGGCGGTCGATCAGGGGCTCAAAGGGGGTCAAGGCAGAGGGACGACGCCGGCAGGTCGTGGGGCACGCAGGATGAATGGTTGGTCTCAAGGTCATGGGCCAGCGGACCTCTTCAGACCAGCGCAGGCGGCCCGGCCTCCGCATCCGTGGAACCACGGAAGTCTGCCCTCAGGTCGCCCCCTCAGGTCGCCACAGCAGCGGCACGCAGCAGGGGAAGCGGGCCCTGGCGGCGGAGCCAGTCGAGGTCGGACTCTTCGGTGGCAAGCAGATAGCCGGCAAACCCGAGGGCATTGAGGCTGAAGCCACGGCTGCCTTCGAGCACCCGCGGCACCAGCGCCATCCAGTCTCCACCGAACAAGAGGTTGTACGGGCCCCTCGGCGTGGGGTCGATGAGGGGACTCCCCAGCCCCTGGGACTCACAGAGCTGGCGATAGGTGGCCTCCAGGGCCGCCGCGCGGGGTTCGTCATCGCCTGGCAGGGGCAGCAGGCCCAGCCTCCATGGCCAGGGCGTGCTGCCCCCGCTGGCCATGTGACGAAAGCCGTCCTCCAGCGGACAGAGGGGAACATCAGCCTGGCGAGGCAGGAGCTGCAGATGGCGGTGGGGCTGACTGGCGCCGGCATCAGGACCGCTGTTGAAGAACCACAGGCCGTGCACCTGGGCCATCAGCTGGGCCACGGCCGCCCAGTCGCGGCTGTCGAGCCAGCCCTGCTGGGGTTCCCAGCCGCGGGTGATCAGCAGCAGGTGGCGGGGTTCCACCGGAAACTTGTTCAACAGCACCACGTGGTCAGGCAGGCCCAACACCTCCAGCCGCTGATCCCAGGGGCGGAAGGGATTCGGCCGTGGTCCGGCCTGGCGCAGATGTTTCGGGGTCGGATCCAGCAGCCGCCGCACCAGGAAGGGCGACCAGCCCGAATGGGTCACGTGCTCGGTGCGCAGGGGAACCAGGGCCCCGGCAGCCAGGGCCGAGCGGCTGACGGCGTCCACATCGTCGAGCAGCGGCGTCATGCCGAGGGTTGCAGCCGCGCCAGGCTGGCGCCCTGGTAGTAGGTGGCCAGGATCTGGCTGAAGCGATACCCCCGCTCCGCCAGCAGCCGGGCCCCCTGCTGGCTCATGCTGGCGCCGAGGTGGCCATGGGCTTCGAGGGCCAGGGCCCGGTCGGAGGCATAGAGGCTTTCCACGATGCCCCCCTTGTAGCTGAGGATCAGACCAGCGGTGGACCGGGCCGCCTCCGTGGAGGCCGTGCTTTCACTCTCAAGACCCTGGTAGGCCTGCCAGCGGGTGGTGGCCCCCAGATGCCAGTGGGGATCAGCGGGCCGGGCGAGGTGGGCCATGGCATAGGAGCGGGCGGCCACCGCCTGGGCCCGCAGGGCTTCAGCAGGCCAGTGGCTCGGCATCTCGGCGCCGACCACCGAACCGATGTAGGCCTCGAGCGGCAGGTGGTTGACCGCCGTCACCCCATCGGCATCGCAGAACAGCCGCACACTGCCCCGGTACCGCTGCCCCTGCAGGGTGATCGCTCCGTTCAGGGGCTGGGCCCAGAGCTCGGGCCCTCCAGGGGTGCCATCCACGCTCAGACCACCGTCAGCGCAGGTGACGCTGACGACGCCGGGACTGCGCCGCCAGGGCGCCCCCTGGCGGTCCTGCAGCTGCCAGTCGGCAGTGGCGCCGACACTGAGGCTGGCCTGGGCCTGCTGCAGCATCACGCGGATCTCCAGCGGTGGTGCAGGCCGGCCAGCCGCGGCTGGCACCTCCAGGTCGGCAGCGGGGGCAGGACGCTGGGGAAGGGTCGGAGGAGCGGGGGGGCTGACGGGGACCGTCTTGCGGAGCGGTGCCTCAGGACCCGTTTCGAGCATCGCCTTCATCAGCGCAGGGTCGAGGCCCGGCTCCCTGGGCTGCAGCAGCGGTGCCACAAGCGAGACAACGAAGGCACCGCCTGCGATGGGGGCCGTCATCAGCAGCCAGCCGGGCCCCTTCTCCCTCAGCCGCCGTCGCCAGAGGTCGGCCAGCCCACGACCGCGGCCCAGGAGGCTGCTGAGCTGAGCTCGGGTGGTCGGACCATCTGGCCATCCCATAGCAAGACGCCTGCGCCGAACAGGCGGATCATGCCCGAGGGAAGCGGTGCTGCGGTGACCCCCCCCGGACGGTGCGACGGTTGCCATCCCCTCACCCGCGGTCGACCGAGCTGCCGACACCACCACGGAGCCACCAGGGCATGGGCTGAACCGGTGACGGGGTCTTCGGGCAGACCGAGGCCAGGGGCAAAGAAGCGCAGGCCGTAGTCGGCCCCGGGATCGGCGCTGCATCCACCGGCTCGCATCACCACCCAGGCAGGCTCAGGACCTGTCGCCCAGGCATCAACGGCGGGATCGAGCAGGGCCAGATCGGTCCCATCCGCCAGCAGCAGGACCCCGTAGCCCAGGGCTGAGGTCCACACCTGCTGGGGTCCACCCCCAGGCAGGGCGTCCATCCAGGGCTCGCGGGCCCGGGGCACGAGCGCTGTGGACGGCAGATCCAGCCAGGCGGCGCCACCGCCGGCCCCGTCGAGGCCAACGGCCAGGGGGCCGCTGCGGCCATGCAGCTTCAGCTCCTCCCCGGTGCGCAGCCGCCCCCAGTGGGCCAGGGCCACGGTGGCCGCCAGGGTGGCATGGCCGCAGAGGGGCACCTCACAGCGGGGGGTGAACCAGCGCAGGGCCCAGCGGCCCCCACGAGCGTCATGCCAGAGGAAGGCGGTTTCCGATTGCTGCAGCTCAGCCGCCAGGGCCTGCATCCAGCGGTCGCTGGCCGGGGCGGGCAGCAGGGCCACCACAGCCCCGTTGCCGGCCATGGGCGTCGTCGTGAAGGCATCCACTCCCGCAAGCCTGACGGGATCCAGGGTCTGCATCGCCGTCACTCCTGGGTGAGACGGCGTTCCATCAGCCGGCGCAGGGCTCCTTCGGGATCGATGCGGCCCTCCACCAGTGCCTGGACCTGCTCCGCCACCGGCAGTGACCAGCCGCGCCGTTCCGCCAAGGCACAGAGACCGGCACAGGTGGGCACACCCTCGACGATGCCCTCGATGTCGTGCGCCAGCTGCCGCGGATCGTGGCCGGCCGCCAGGCCCAGGCCAAAGCGGTAGTTGCGGCTCAGGGGACTGGTGGCCGTGGCCAGCAGATCGCCGAGGCCGGCCAGTCCGTAGAGGGTTTCCTGGCGGCCACCCAGGGCCACCAGCACCAGTCCCATTTCGGCGAGGGCGCGGGTCAGCAGGGAAGCGCGGGCATTCGCTCCCAGATGCAGACCGTCACAGACACCGGCGGCGATGGCCATCACGTTCTTGAGCGCTCCGGCCAGTTCCGTCCCCAGTGGATCGGCGTTGCGATAGAGGCGGAAGCAGTCGTGGCTGAGCTCCGCCTGCAGCTGCCGGAGGAGGTCGTCGTCATCGCCGGCGAGAACACTGGCCGCCGGCAGACCCTGACGCAGCTCCGTCGCCAGGTTGGGACCACTCAGCACCAGCACGGGCCCCTCCGGCCATCGGCGCTGCCAGAGCTGGCTGGCGGTGAGGCCCAGCTGTGGATGCAGGCCCTTGGAGCAGCTGATCACGGGCGGATGGCGGTCAGACCCCGCCAGGGAGGCCGCAACGGCGTCGACGCCGGCAAGGGCCATCGCCGAGATGATCAGATCGGAGCCGGTGGATGCCGCCAGGGCCGCCGGGCCGTCGGCACGGCGCCAGATCCGCAGCCGGTGACCGCGGGCGGAGAAAAGCTGGGCCAGGGTGGACCCCCAGGCACCTCCACCCAGCACCGAGATCGCAAGCGGCACGCGCAGCTGTCCTGAACGGCGCCATCATGCGCCAACCGGTGCCCCATTGCGCCATGCCCAGCCCCGCCGACTGGTCAGCCCTGGAGGGCCTCGCCCTGGTGGTCGGGCGGGGCGGCATCGGCCAGGCCCTGGCGGACAACCTGGCGCGCCATGCCCCGGGGTTGCAACTGCTGCACCTGGGCCGCACCAGCGAGCCACCCCTCGACCTCTGCCAGGACGACCACCTGGAGGATCTGCGGCGGCGGCTGCAGCAGGCCCCCCCCCTGCGGCTGGTGATCAACACCGCCGGCTGGCTGCATGGCGACGGTCTCGGCCCGGAGAAACGCCTGCAGGCGGTGCAGCGCCAGGGTCTGGAGAAGGCCTTCGCCATCAACGCCTTCGGGCCGATCCTGCTGGCCCGGGCCGTGGAGGAGGCCCTGGGCCATGGGCAGCCCGCCTGGTTCGCCAGCCTCTCGGCGCGGGTGGGCAGCATTGGCGACAATCAACTCGGGGGCTGGTACGCCTACCGGGCAGCCAAGGCAGCCCAGAACCAGCTGCTGCGCACCCTGGCGCTCGAGTGGCGGCGGCGGCGCCCGGCCGTGACCGTGACCCTGCTGCATCCCGGCACCACGGCCACCGCCCTGTCGGAGCCCTTCAGGAGCGGGGTGGCCCCCGAGAAGCTCTTCAGCCCCGAACGGGCAGCCACGCAGCTGCTGGGGGTGCTCTCAGGCCAGACCGTCGAACGCAGTGGGGCCTTCCTGGCCTGGGACGGCAGCCCCATCCCCTGGTGAGTCTGCAGAAACGGCGTGCTCGCGCAGGTGGTCGAGGCTGACCACCTCGAGGGCGCTGGCCGCACAGGACGCCAGCCGAACGCCTGGAGCCACCCCATCCCAGTAGGCCTGCTGCCAGCGCAGGGCACAGACACACCAGGCGTCGCCAGGACGGAGGCCGGGGAAGCCGAACTCAGGCCGAGGGGTGCTCAGGTCATTGCCCTGGGCGCGGCTGTAGCTGAGAAACGTCTCGGTCATGACGGCACAGACCGTGTGCCGGCCGTGGTCGGCGTCATGGTGGCGGCAATGGCCGTCGCGCATCCAGCCGGTCATCGGACGGCAGCTGCAGAGCTGCAGGGGAGTGCCCAGCACGTTGAGCTCCGGGCCAGGGTTCAGCGGCGCTGCTGCGTCAGGCATCGGGGACGCTCTGGAACGACCCCACTGTGCAGCAGAGGCGACCAAAGGCGGTTCCGGACTTGACGGAATCGGGGGGGGGCACGCTATGGGTCATCAGGCGATGGCTGCTCCATCCCTCCGTTGTCCACCACTGCCCCGACCGCGACGATCCGATGAGCTGGGATTTCACCGAAGATGCGGCCTTCCTGGCTCTGGTGCAGGCCTTCCAGGAAAGTGGCGAGACCTCCGTCCTTGAGTTTCTGGCCAACGGCGAAGGTGCCGACCATTTCCGCGAACTGACGCAGAACGCCGCCGGCGAGGGCGTCGACCTGTCGGATTCCGATGACCTCGATGCGTTCCAGGAGGAGGTGATCGAAGCGCTGGAGGAGGTCGGCGCCCAGGCGTGAGGGGCTTCAGCCGTAGAAGAAGGCAATCTCCTTCGGCTTCAGGCCCTCCCAGCCTGCGGCCTTCAGCCGGGCATCCAGGCTGGCCTGGTCGAGGTGCTTGCTGCCGGTGCGCACGATCCGATTCCGCATCGATTTGGTGACGCCGCTGCGGGTGCGGGCCGCCTCCAGGGCCATCACCTCCTGATAAAGGCTGAGCATGGCGGCCGGGAGCGGTGAACCGTCGAGGTCAACGCCCGCGGCGATGGCGGCGTCGACGCCGTCGGGACCTTGAATGGCCATGGGAGACAGGAACAGGCCGCGCCAGCCTGCCATCCCGCCTGCGACGCCTCAGGCGCTGAAATACCGGGCGCGGCTGTGCAGGGCCACAAGGGCCGTGGTGCTCTGCTCCGGTTCAAGCTGGTCACTGTCATCCATGCGCAGGCCGATCCTCTCGGCCTGCAGCCAATCGAGCTGAGGCCGGGAGTCGGCCACGTTCGGGCAGGCGGGATAGCCGAACGAATAACGGCTGCCGCGGTAACGCTGGGCCAGCACGTCGCGAAGGGCAGAGGGCTCCTGGTCGGCGAAGCCCAGCTCCCGGCGGATGCGGGCATGGGTCCATTCCGCCAGCGCCTCGGCCATCTGCACCCCCAGCCCGTGGAAATACAGGTAATCGCTGTAGCGGTCGGCGGCGAACAGCTCCTGGGCCACCTCGCTGGCGCGGGCGCCCATGGTGACGGCCTGCATCGGCAACACATCGGTGGGGCTGTCGCCAGCGAGATCGCGATAGAAATCGGCGATGCAATACCGGTTTCCGCCCCGCTGGCGGGGCAGCTCAAACCGTCCGAGCCGCCTGCTGCGATCCTGCGGGTCAAAGACCACCACGGCGTTGCCGTCACGACCACAGGGGAAATAGCCGTAGGCCACCCGGGGGTTCAGCAATCCTTCGCGGCGCACCTTGTCCATCCAGTCCTGCAGGACGGGTTCGGCGCGGCGGAGCAGGTCAGCCTCGTAATCCTCACGGGACTGATCCTGGGGTTTGCGCATCTGCCACTGGCCAGCGAACAAGGCCTGGCGATCGAGATAAGCGAACACCTCGTCAAGGGGAATGTCGGCTTCCTCCAGCACCATCGGTCCCCAGAAGGGTGGCTCCAGAGCCGGCTCCTCGGGCACCGCATCCGAACGCTCGGTGCTGATGGGGGGCAGGGACTGCTTGCCGTTGTCCGTGCCGGCTGGCGCCGATGCCGTGGCCTCCGGATCCGTGGGCACAGAGGGTTCCAGGCCGAGGCCTTCAGGCACGGCCGCCAGAAAACCCCGAACATCGTCCCACTGACCCTGGCGACGGGCCTCCACATAGGCGTCCATGAAGCGCAGGTCAGTGAAGGCATCACGGCCATAGATGACCTGGCCTTCGTACACCTGACGGCAATCGTGCTGAACGAAGCGGGGGGTGAGGGCAGCGCCGCCCAGAATCACTGGAACATGAATTCCCGCAGCATTGAAAGCAGCAAGGTTCTCCTTCATGAAGGCCGTCGACTTCACCAACAGACCACTCATGGCAATGCAGTCGGCCTGGTGCGTCTGCTGAGCTTCGATAATGGCCTCAACGCTCTGCTTGATGCCGAGGTTGATCACCTCATAGCCGTTGTTGGTGAGAATGATATCCACCAGATTTTTGCCGATGTCATGGACATCACCCTTGACCGTTGCAATCAGGAAACGTGCCTTTGCCGAGTTCTGGCCTTCAGTCTTTTCCATGTGTGGCTCCAGGAAAGCCACTGCCGATTTCATGGTTTCAGCACTCTGCAGCACGAACGGAAGCTGCATCTGACCAGAGCCGAAGAGCTCACCAACCACTTTCATGCCATCAAGCAGAAATGTATTGACGATCTCCAGGGGCTGGTAGCGCTGCAACCCCTCCTGCAGGGCGGCCTCCAGTCCCATGCGCTCACCATCGATGATGTGCTGCTTCAGGCGCTCCTCCACCGGCAGGTCAGCAAGGGAGGGGCCGGCATTGCGGGCGTCGCGGGTGCTCACACCTTCGAACAGTTCGGTCAGGCGTGTCAGGGGGTCATAGGTGCAGACGCCGTTCTCGAAACCTCGCCGATCGGCAATCAGATCCCGACAGACCTGCTGCTCCTCTTCTCCGATGCGGGCAAGGGGGAGAATCTTGGCTGGGCTGACGATGGCTGCGTCCATTCCCGCCTCGCAGCAGTCGTGCAGGAACACCGAATTGAGCACAATCCGAGCCGCAGGCGACAACCCGAAGCTGATGTTGCTCACACCGAGCACAACGTGCACACCGGGCAGCTCGGTGCGGATGCGTCGGATCGCGTCAACGGTCTCGCAGCCGTTTCGGCGGTCTTCCTCAATGCCAGTGGAGATGGGCAGGGCCAACGGGTCGTAAAAAATCTCGTGGGCAGGAATGCCGAAGCGCAGCGCATCGTCATAGGCCCGGCGGGCGATCGCCAGCTTGCGCTCGGCCGTGCGGGCCATGCCCTCCTCGTCAATGGTGCCCACGACAACACCGGCGCCATAATGGCGAGCCAGCTCGAGGACGCGGAAGAAACGCTCATCCCCATCTTCGTAGTTGGTGGAATTGAGCAGGCATTTACCACCGGCAACCTTGAGGCCGGCCTCCATCTTTTGCCATTCGGTTGAATCCAGCATCAATGGGAGATTGACATTGGTCACCAGACGACTGACCAGCTCGCGCATGTCGCGCTCTCCGTCCCGTCCGACGTAGTCAACATTCACATCAAGGATGTGGGCATTTTCCTTGACCTGACTGCGGGCCACCGCCACCAGACCATCCCAGTCCTCGTCATTGAGCAGCTCTCGCACCTTGCGGGAGCCGCTGGCGTTCAAGCGTTCGCCGATGATCAGGAAGGAGTTGTCCTGGTGGTAAGGGGTGGTGCCATAGATGGAAGCCGCCGACGGTTCAATGTTGTAAAGCGGTCGTGCCAGGCGTTGGTCGGGGGTGCGAACGGGCCGGGGAGCCGGATGCATGGTTCGGGCCAGTTCGACGAGGGCACCGATATGGGCTGGCGTCGTGCCGCAGCAACCCCCGATGACCTGAACACCAAGATCTTCAATGAAATGGTGCAACGCCATCTTCATTTCTGTGGGCGTTAGCCGATAGTGGGCCACACCGCCGACATTCTCAGGCAGGCCTGCATTGGGAATGCAGCTCACCACAAAAGGCGCATGCGCCGAGAGATGGCGGATGTGCTCCTTCATCTGCTCAGGCCCAGTGGCGCAGTTCAGACCGAGGATGTCAATCGGAAACGGTTCAAGAATCGAGACCACCGCCGCAATATCGGAACCCACAAGCATGGTGCCCGTGGTTTCCATCGTCACCGAAACCATCAGGGGCCGGCGTTCACCAGTCTCGGCAAACGCCCGTTCAAGACCACTCAGGGCAGCCTTGATCTGCAACACATCCTGGCAGGTTTCGACAATGAAAAGATCAACATTCCCCGCCAGCAGGCCCCGTGCCTGCTCAGCAAAAGAGTCGGCCATGGTGTCAAAGTCAACATGGCCCAGGGTGGGCAGCTTGGTGGTGGGCCCCATGGAGCCGGCCACAAAGCGAGGATGCTCAAGGGTGCTGAAGCGGTCGGCCTCTTGCCGCGCCAGTTCGGCCGCCCGGCGGTTGATTTCGAAGGCTCGATCC
>CAZWFG010000013.1:0-23155 GCA_964632245.1 uncultured Synechococcus sp.
AAGCTCAGCAGCGAGCGACGGTCCACCTCCGCTTTCGCCCCGGCCGGGGTTCCGTTCTCCAGGGGCAGATCAGGCCCCCGGCCACTGCTCCAGCGCAACCCGCTGGGGGTGGGCGCTGTCTCAAGCTCCACGGTCACCAGCTGCACGGGCGCCGTGACCTTGTCGCCGGCGACGGATAACGGATCACCTCCTTCTCCGAAGGCGGCCTGGCGGCTGCGGGTGATCAGGCTCTGGGCCAGCTCCGGATCGCCCACCACCCTGCTGACCTCGGCCAGATCGGCCGCAGCGGGTGAGATGGCCACGATTCTGCCCTCGAGCGAGCCGTAGCGCTCCGCGGTCCCGCCGTAGCGATCGCGTGTCTGAAGCAGGGGGTCGAGCTGGATCGACTCGCCCACCCTCAGCCGTACGGCATCCGCATCGCTGAAGAGGGCGGTGGCCAGTCGCGGCCGATTCTCCTGTCGTGGTCCGGGCCCCAGGGTGCCAAGGCGCTGGCCGGAAACCACGGCCTGTCCCGGTGCCACCGACAGGCTCAGCAGCCGCCCCGCCCGCGGCGCCAGCACCTGCTGGGCATCCTGCTGCCCCTCCAGTTCGGCGCGGCTCACATCCAGCTGGGCCAGCTGGCCCTCCAGCGCCTTGATCTGTCCGATGTTGCGCAGGTACAGGTCCTGGGCTCCCACCCACAGGGGGCTGTAGCGCGGGATCACCTCCTGACGACGGAGGGAATCCAGGGCTCGCATCTGCTGCTGCACCGGCTGGTTGGTGGTGCGCAGAGCCGAGATCTGGGCCTGGATCGCCTCCTGCTGCCGGCTGATGGCCTGTTTCTGGCGCTCCAGGGCCCGCGGATCCGGACCCACGGCCCCGGCTCCTGCGGCTGCCTGGTCGACCCGGTTGAGGGTGAGCAGCAACTCACCACGCTCCACGGCGTCGCCCACCCGTCGGTTCAGCCTCTGCACCTGGCCCGCCGAGCGGGCGTAGAACCCAATCCGGCTGCCCGGCTGGAGCAGCACGGCACTGCCCTCAACCTTCACAGCCACCACCGGCGCCATCGCCCAGGCCCCGGAGATCACCGTGACCACAGCCATCGGCAGCAGCCGGTGCCATGCAGCCAGAACGGATGGCGCCGGATCTCCAGCTGCGGTTTCAGCTGCGGTACCGGCACCCGTCAATCCGCAGCCCGTGAACTGGGCCTACCGTACCCGCAATCTTTCGCAATGAGCCATTGGGTCAACGGTTTGGCTGGTTCAACGTCATCGCGTTGACAATCCTCGCCTTGGCCCCGCTCCAGCCGCTCCGGGCCCGCCCAGCCCCGCTGCAGCTCAGCCGTCAGCAGGCCCTTGATCTCGGCCTCTCCAGCTCCCTCAACCTGCGCAGCAGCGCCCTCACCGTGGCGGAGAACCAGGCCCTGGTGGGGCTGGCCCGCTCCCGGTTTCTGCCGAAACTCGATCTGGTGGCTCTCGGCACCTTCGCCCAGGTGAACACCACGGTGGGCTTCATCTCCAACCTCCCCACCATCGGTGATCTGAGCCTCAACCTCGGTGGCGACAGCTCCGCTGTGGTCACCAACACCTTTGTGAACCTCGGCCTGGTGTTTCGTCTGCCGCTGCTCGATTTCGCGCGCAGCCCGCTTCAGCAGGCCACCCGCGCCGAGCTGGAGGCCTCCCAGTCCGAGCAAGCGGAGCAGCGTCGCCGCACCCGCTTCGAGATCCTCAGCCGCTACCTCGCAGCCCAGTACTCCTCCGCCTTGATCCCTGTCTGGCAGAGCGCCCTGGGCCTGTCGCAGACCCTGCTGCGCGACGTGAACGCCATCCGCCGCGAAGGCCTGGCTCCCCGCATCGATACCTACCAGGCTGAAGCCCAGGTGCAATCCGATCTGCAGGGTCTGGCCGAAGCCCGCGCCCAGCACGAGATTGCCCTCAGTGCTCTGGCCCGCATTCTCAGCCTGCCCGCCGACGCCACTGTGCAGGCCAGTGATCCGCTGAGGCCGGATCCCGCCTGGCGCCTCTCTCTTGAGGCCACGTTGCAGCAGGCCCTTCAGCAGAGGCCGGCTCTCGAGAGTCTGCAGCGGCTGGTGGCGGCTCAGCAGGCGCGGGTGAAATTGGCCAGAGCCACCCGTCTGCCAAGCGTGGGCCTGCTGCTGGGGGGTGGGATTAGCGGCGACTGGCTCACGGTGCCTTCCTCCAGCAGCTCGGCTGCGGTGGGCGGCGTCGGCCCAGGAGTCAGCCTGCCGGCGCTGAGCACCAGCGGCAGTGCCTCCGGCAGCTTCGTCGACTGGGGTGCTGCGATCACGGTGCGCCAGCCTCTTTACGACGGAGGCCAGAGCCGGGAGGCGGTGGCCCTGGCCAGCCGCAAGGCCCAGCAGGCGGAACTGCAGGTGGAGCAGGCCCAGCAGGCCATCATCCAGAGCGTGGAAACCTGGTACGCCACGCATCAGGCCACGGCCGCCCAGGCCCAGGCCGCAGGCGCCGCCATCAAGGCCAATGAGCGTTCGGTGCGCGATGGTCTGCTTCGCTACCGGGCCGGTCTGGCGCCGATCACCGAAGTGCTGCTCGCCCAGCGCAACCTCCAGCTGGCCCGCGCCGCCGAGGCCACGGCGATCCACCGCTGGAACCTGAGTCGCGCCGCCCTGGAACTGGAAACCGGCCAGCCCTAACCGAAGCGGAGCTGTTCGGCGCCCTCCTGCCGGGGCCGTTCGCCGCGCAGCAGCGGCTCCAGAAACGCGCGGATGCGCTCGGCCGAGGGCGGACAGCCGGGCAGATACAGATCCACTGGGATCACTTCGTGCAGGGGCAGAACCCGCTCCAGCAGCTCCGGCACGATGCCGGGGGCGTGGGGATGGCGGGCGCCGGTGTCGGCCAGCTCCACATAGCCGCGCTCCAGAACGCTTTGTCGCGAGCCGCCATCAACGCCGGCCCAGAGGTTGCGCAGGGCCGGCACGTTGCCGCTCACCGCGCAGTCGCCGAACGACACCACCAGCCGGGTCTGCGCCCGCAGCCGCAGCGCCAGCTCCAGATTGTCGGCATTGGCCACGGCCCCTTCCACCAGGCACACATCCACGTGGTCGGGATAGATCTTGGTGTCGCTGGCTACCGGCGAATACACAACCTCCACATGGCGTGCCAGCTCGAACAGCCACTCGTCGAGATCCAGAAACGACATGTGGCAGCCGCTGCAGCCCGCCAGCCAGACCGTGGCGAACCGCAGCTTGGGATCGGTTGCGGGACCGGGGGAGCTCATTGGTTGTGCCAGAGGTGCTGGTCTCTGGCTGTACGCAGCAGCTCGGGCCGCTCCCGATGGGAATCCTTTTCGCTGGTGGTGTCGGATTTGCGGAAGATGGCCCCGGTGGGGCACACGTCCACGCATTTCCCGCAGCTTGTGCAGGCCTCTACCTCACCCCAGGGCTGATCCAGCCCAGCCGTGATCTTGCAGGCACTGCCGCGGTAAGCCACATCCCACACATGGGCTCCCTCGATCTCATCGCACACCCGCACGCAGCGGGTGCAGAGAATGCAGCGGTGGTGGTCGATCGCGAACTGCGGGTGCGAGGCATCCACCTGGCGCGCCGGGTACTGGTAGGGGAAGCGGGAGTGGTCCATTCCCACCGCTACCGCTGCGTTCTGGAGTTCGCAGTTGCCGTTGGCCACGCAGAAGGCGCACACGTGGTTGCCCTCCGCGAAGAACAGTTCCACCGCCATGCGCCGGAACTGGGCCAGCTGCTCGCTCTGGGTGCACACCTCCAGACCTTCGCTCGCCGGCGTGGTGCAGGCCGGCTGCAGCCGGGGGCTGCCGCCGATTTCCACCAGACAGAGCCGGCAGGCCCCCACCGGCCTGAGGCCATCGAGATGGCAGAGCACCGGCACCGATGCTCCCGCCGCCCGCACCGCCTGCAGAATCGTGGCGCCCTGGGGCACCGCCACATCGGCTCCGTCCACCTTCAGGGTGAGCACGCTCACGGTGCACCTCCAGCGACTGGAGCCTCAGGCCGGCGGCAGGCGTTATGCGGCTCACAGATCGCCGGGTCGCGGCAGGCCGCCTCGTATTCCCCGCGGAAATGGCGCAGGGTGCTGAGCACCGGATTGGGCGCCGCCTGGCCCAGGCCGCAGAGGCTGGTTCGTCCCACCATTCTGCAGAGTTCCTCCAAGCGGGTCAGGTCTGCGGGAACGGCGCGGCGCTCCACGAAGCGGTCCAGCAACTGCTCAAGCTGCACCGTGCCAGCGCGGCAGGGGAGGCACTTCCCACAACTCTCATCGCGACTGAAGCGGATGAAATGCCGGGCCACCTCCGGCATGGAGCTGGTTTCACCCATGACCACCATGCCGCCGGAGCCCATCATCGACCCGAGGGCCAGCAGGCTCTCGTAATCCACCGGAGTATCGAGCAGGGGCGCGGGAATGCAGCCACCGGAGGGGCCTCCGGTCTGCACCGCCTTCACCGGGCCGCCATCGGGCGTGCCGCCCCCCATCAGCTCCACCACCGTGCGCAGCGGTATTCCCATCGGCACTTCCACCAGGCCGGTGTGGCGCACGGCGCCGGAGAGGGCAAACACCTTCGTGCCCCGGCTGGAGGGGGTGCCCATCGCGGCATACCAATCGCCTCCCTCGCGCAGGATCGCTGGAATCGCGCTCAGGGTCTCCACGTTGTTGATCAGGGTGGGCGCTCCCCAGAGGCCGCTCTGTGCCGGAAAGGGCGGGCGGGGTCTGGGAGTGCCCCGTTGTCCCTGGATCGAGGCCAGCAGCGCCGTTTCCTCGCCGCACACATAGGCCCCAGCCCCCACGCGCACCTCAAGGTGCAGATCGAAGCTCGAGCCAGCCAGCTTCGGGCCGAGAAACCCCTTGGCGCGGGCTTGCCTGAGGGCCAGTCGCAGCCGCTCGATCGCCAGCGGGTATTCGGCCCGCACGTACACATAACCCTGGTGCGCCCCCACGGCGTAGGCCGCGATCGCCAGCCCCTCGAGCAGCCGGTGCGGATCGCCCTCCAGCACGCTGCGGTCCATGAAGGCACCGGGGTCGCCCTCGTCGGCGTTGCACACCACGTAACGGGGCCCCGGGGGCTGTAAGGCCACCGTGTCCCACTTCAGGCCCGTGGGATAGCCGGCGCCCCCGCGGCCCCGCAGCCCGCTACGTCGCACCTCGGCACGCACCTGGGCCGGGGTGGCCGTCGCCAGCAGCCGCTGCAGCTGCCGGTAGGCCCCATGGGCCAGGGCGTCGTCCAGGTCGGTGGGATCCACCAGACCGCAGGTCTCCAGCACCAGCGGGCGCTGCAGGGCAAAGAACGGGTGATCACCATCGAGCCGGTGGGCGTCCAGCGCCTGCCGACCGGCGGGGCGCTCGCCCTCACGACCGCAGGCGATGGCCAGCAGGCTCGGCACCAGGTCAGGCCTCAGGCCGCCATACAGCTCGCTGGCGCCAGCACGGTCGAGGGCCACCAGCGGCCCACGGCTGCAGAGGCGCAGGCAGCCGACGGGCTTGAGACGCAGCAGCGGCCCATGGGGCCCACGGCCCTCGAGGGCGGCCGCCAGCGCCGCGGCCAGCGGTCCGGCGCCGGCGGCGCGGCAGCCGCTGGCATCACAGAACCGCAGCTGAACCGTCTCGACCCCACCCAGGGCAACACCGGTCATGGCGCCCCCGCCCCCTGGGGCACCCCATCAATCACCAGCACCGGAGCCAGACCGCAGGCGCCGACGCAACTCAGCGTCTCCAGGGACCAGTCACCATCGCCGGCGGGATCATCCAGACGCACCCCCAGCCGCTGGGCCTGGGCGGCCGCCAGGGCGGCGGCCCCCCGCAGCAGGCAGGCGGTGCCAAAGCAGATGCCGCAACGGTGGGGCGTCGGCGGCGTCAGACGGAACAGGTGATAAAAGCTGGCCACGCCATAGACCTGGGCGGGGGGCAGCCGCAGCTCTTCGGCCACCGCCGCCAGGGTGCTGCGGGACAGGTGACCGTGCTGCTGCTGACGCTGGTGCAGCACCTCGATCAACCTGCCGGGGGGCGAGGCCAACAGTGTCTCGGGGGCCATGGCCAGATCGTGGGTGCGCCAGCTCCACTCCGGTTAGCCGCCGCCGCCCCCGATGGATGGCCCCTGCCGCACCCCCGCGACAACCGGGGAGCAGCATGGGCACCCCCAGCCTTCCCCCCATGGCCGATGCGCCGTACCTGATCGCCCTGGCCCTGCTCGAGCAGGACGGCCGCCGGGCCCTGCCCCTGCAGGGCACCTCCCTGCCCGAAGCCCCCGCTGACGGAGCCGACCCCGGCGAACCCGGCCGCCGTCAGGCCCTCGAGCTGCTGGTGCGGGTGTGGCAGCGCAGCGAGGCGGGTCCCCTGCGCAGGGCTGCGGCCGACAGCAGTCTGTTGCTGGCCACCGTGCCGATGGACTGCCTGCTCGACACCCTGCCGGCCCTCAAGGCCCGCTGGATCGCCCAGGGGGACGCGGCAGCCCTGATCCGGGGGTTGCTGGCGCTGGGGGGCCGGGTGTGGCGGGTCAGCCTTGAGAGCCGGCAGCCCCTGGCCTTCGAGGAACTGGGGGGGGACCGTTGAGATCGTCGAGGCCGGCACCGCGCAGCAGCTCGAGGCTGCAGTGCCACAGGCGTTCGCAGAGGTCGGCATCACGGGCCGCCGGCGCCGGCGCAGCCTCCGTCGGCCAGCCCCGCAGGCCCCCGAGGCCATCGGGCGCGTAGTGGCCGCCAGCGCGGGCGGCCGGGGCCGTGGCGGCGAAGAGCTGCGGCAAGGCCCCGGCGGCGGCCGACTGGGCCAGCGGGGCCAGCAGCTGCCCCAGCAGCGGTTCGAGCCAGCCGCCGCTGGCCGCCGCCGAGGCTGCCTGCAGGTTGGTGCGGGCCACGCCGGGATGGGCGGCCAGGGAGGTCACGGGCGATCCCTCGGCCTCAAGGCGACGCTGCAGCTCAAGGGCGGTCATCACATTGGCCAGCTTGCTCTGGCCATAGGCCTGCCAGCGGTCGTAGCGCTGCTCCCCCTGCAGGTCGTCAAAACCGATGCGACCGAAATACTGGGCCCCTGAGGTGACGGTCACCACCCGGGATCCCGCCCGACGCTGCAACAGGGGCAGCAGCAGCAGGGTGAGGGCGAAATGGCCCAGGTGGTTGATGCCGAACTGCCGCTCGAAGCCATGGCGCGTGAGCTGGCGCGGCAGGGCCATCACACCGGCATTGTTGATCAGCAGATCCAGCTGGCCATGCTCCCTGGCCAGACGGTCGGCCGCTGCCGCCACCGAGGCCAGATCGGCCAGATCGAGGTCCAGCAGCTCCACGGTTCCGACGCCGGGCGGCATCCCGTCGAGCACCTGGGCGCGGGCCGCCTCGGCCCGTGGGCGATCGCGGCAGCCCAGCAGCACCGTCGCCCCGCGGCGGTGGAGGGCTCTGGCGGTTTCGAGGCCCAGGCCGCTGCTGGCGCCGGTGACCAGGGCCAGGCGGCCGCCCTGGTCGGGTATGTCGTCAACGGTCCACACCATGGGAGTTCAGCGACCCCCGCGGCTTAGGGGACCATCAAGGTCGCTGCGGCGAACGACGGTGAGGCTGGGCCAGGGGCCCTGCAGGGTCACGATCAGCTCAGCGAACACCGAACGGGTGTAGCTGGCACCCCCGGCCATGGATTCAGCACTGGTGAGGGACACCTCAAGCCCATCACGGCTGCCGTTGTGGTGCTCGATCACAAGCAACCGCAGCGCCGGCAGGCGAAGGTCACCGCTGCGCACGGCCTCCAGGCAGGGTCCCCGGGGGACCCCGACGGCGACGAAGCCAAGGGGTTCGAGGCAAGCGGCCGCGGGGGTGCACCAGCTGCGGCCGAAGGAGCCGTCGCCGAGGGTGAGAATGGCGTCAAACCGAGCCATCGTCGCCGGCCACAAGACCCGTCAATCCTGACGCGCCACGGTTAACGTCGGCCAAATTTCTAACATCGGCGCCATGGCCGAGCTGACCCTCCTCTACGACGGAGCGTGCCCCCTGTGCCGCCGGGAGGTGGAAAGCCTGCGGCGGCGCGACGAACGGCTCCACGGCGACCAGCCACGGTTGGCGTTCATCGACATCGACCAGACCGATGACGACCCGGCCAGCAGGGGCGGCATCACCTACCGGCAGGCCATGGGTCGCATCCACGCCATCGCCGCCGACGGCACCGTGCTGCGGGACCTGGCCGTCTTCCGCCGCGCCTATGCCCTGGTGGGTCTGGGCTGGCTCTACGCCGCCACCCGCTGGCCCCTCATCGGCCCCCTGGCCGATGGCCTCTATGGCCTCTGGGCCGGCCAGAGGCTGCGGCTTACCGGTCGCCCTGACCTTGACAGCCTCTGTGCATCACGCCGCACCCCCTGCCGCCTGTGAGCAGCACGGCCGGGGAGGCCTGGCTGGTGGCGGCCGGCGCGGTGCCAGGGGCCTGGCTGCGTTTCCGGTTGATCAACGGGCTGGCACCAAGGCTGCCCCGGCGCCACTGGGGCACGGTGGCGGTCAATCTCATGGCCTGTCTGGGGCTGGGACTGGTGATGGCCCGGGTGCCTTCGGCCTCCGGTCAGGGGCGGTCGCTGCTGCTGCTGCTCGCCACTGGCTTCCTGGGGAGTTACAGCACGTTCTCCACCTTCTGCGCCGAACTGTGGACCGAAGGGGTGCACGGGCGCCATCGGGGGGCGGCCTGGCTGGCGCTGTCATCGGTGGGGGGCGGCCTGCTGGCCCTGGCCCTGGGCCTGTGGCTCGGCGGCGGGCGATGAAGGCCGCCTTGCGGCGCGAGCTGCGGGACCTGACCCTGGTGGCCAGCGGGGCGATCCCGGGCGCCCTGCTGCGCTGGAGGCTGGCCGAAGGACTGGGCAGCGGACCGGCGGTCATCAACGGCATCACCCTCGCCAACCTGCTGGGTTGCCTGGTGCTCGGCCTGCTGCTGGCCCGGCCCGACGCCACCGGCCGGCGGATGCTGGCCCTGGGCATCGGCTTCTGCGGTTCGCTCACCACCTTCTCGACCTGGATGCTGCAGCTGGCCGATGCCCTGCGTTCAGGTCATGCCGGTGACGCAGTCGTGGTGCTCACGGGAGGGCTGCTGGGGGGGGTAGCGCTGGTGGCCGTGGGCCACCGGATCGGGGCGGCGGCACCATCCAGACGGTCCGGCCGGCGTCGCCACCCCCCTCCGGCCCCACCAGCGCAGGATGGCGGTATCCCGGCAGCACCAGCACGGCGAAGACCTCCTCCACTCCAGAGTCAAACCACAGATGGGCCACCAGGGCACCGCTGGCGAGGTCCACCACCGCCAGGCCGCACTGGAGCTGCTGCCCCCGCTGCTGCAGCGGCAGGCCGCCGAAGACGGCGCGCTCACGGATCCGCGACAGGCCGACGAAGGCATGGCCGGCGAAACAGTCAAGGCCGCGGGTGAAGCCCGGCAACTCGGCCACCACCTCGGGCCTGCCACAGGTGGCGTCAAAGCGGAGCAACTGGCCACGGCCGGAATCCAGCAGGTGCAGCGTCCCGCGGTAAAGCCGCGGTGAATGCGGCATCGCCAGCTGCCTCAGCACCACGTCGCCGCTGGGCACATGGATCAGGCAGCCGCCGCCGAGCCGGTCATCACGCCAGCCCTGGTCGCGGTCGCTCTCGGCGAGGGCGGTGACCCAGAGGGGGCGGCTGCCATCCTCAGCAAGGGCCAGACCGTTGAGATGACAGCGATCCTCCGGAACCCAGCCCGAGATGAAGGGCGGCAGCCAGCGGGGCACGAAACTCCAGGGGGTTTCGAGGGTCACCAGCCCGTTGAACAGAGTGTTAACCAGCCACAGCCGCTCCCCATCCCAGGCCAGGTCATGGCCGAGCAGCGGACCGCTGTGGTGGCAGGTGCGGGCCAGAAAGGCGATGTCATGGGCCCCCTCAGGCGCCAGGCGAGGCGCAATCTCGCGGCTGGCGGGCAGCGTCCAGACGCCCTGGCGGCACCCCACAGCGACACCGCTGGAGGTGCGTGCCAGCCCCATGGGTTGGTCGAAACGGCAGAAGTCAAGCTGCAGGCCACCGGCATGGGAGCCGATGCTGACCACCTGGCCAGCCTGGTAGGTCGAAAGGAGAAGGGCGAGCCCCAGGCGGTCGAGAAGCTCGGGCAGACCGGTCGAATGGGAGTAGTCGACGCTGACCGCGTCCGAGGAGCCAGTCGGAGACGACGGGGTCAGAGGGCCCGCTGGCGCGCCTGGGTCAGGTAGCTCATGTCCTTCCCGTCCGCCATGAGGAACCGCCAGGTGAGGCGCAGGACCCGCAGCAGGGTTGTGGACATGGTCAGCTCTCGCGTCGAATGGGTCAGGACGTTGCTGTTGCATCGTTGACGTTCATTGTGCCTCCGGACCGCCGGCCGATTGTGTTCTGCAACACATTTGCCAGCACTGGTTTCCAATGTCCCCCTGCCCTGGCTGCAATGACGACCCAGAACAGCGGCCCCCACTGGTTCGTCCCCGGAGATGTGGACGGCCTGCTGGCCCTTGGACTGGACAATCTGATCCAGATCCTGCTGATCCTCAGCCTCTGCGGTGGCGTGCTCGGCTATCCCCCCGGGCTGCTGTTCGGCACGATCCTGCCCGCGGTGGGGGTGAGCCTGGTGGTGGGCAACGGGGCCTACGCGCTCCAGGCCTGGCGACTCGCCCGAACCGAAGGACGCGGAGATCGCACGGCCCTGCCCTACGGCATCAACACCGTCAGCCTCTTCGCGTACGTGTTTCTGGTGATGCTCCCCGCCAAGCTGGGGGGCCTGGCGGCAGGTCTCGATGAGGCGGCGGCGGTGCAGCTGTCGTGGCGGGCAGGGCTGGTGGCCTGCCTCGGCTCGGGCCTGATCGAGAGTGGCGGGGCGTTCTGCGCGCAGGCGTTGCAGCGCTGGCTGCCACGGGCGGCGCTGCTGTCGACCCTTGCGGGCATCGCCCTCGGCTACATCGCCCTCGGGTTCCTGCTGCGCACCTACGAGCGGCCCCTGGTGGGCCTGGCGGTGCTGGCGGTGCTGCTGCTGAGCATCTACGGGCGGGTGCGGCTGCCCCTGCCCGCAGGCCTGACGGCGGTGCTGCTGGGCAGCCTGCTGGCGGCCGCCACGGGCCTGCTGCCGCTGCAGCAGGGCCAGGGGTGGGCGCAGGCCGTCAGCCAGTTGGGCTGGCATCCGCCACAACTCCAGTGGGACGCGCTCTGGCGAGCCCGCGACCAGTGGCTGCCCTGGCTGGGGGTGATCGTGCCGATGGGGTTGTTCAACGTGCTCGGATCGCTGCAGAACCTCGAAAGTGCCCTTGCAGCCGGCGACCGCTATCCGGTGCGTTCGTCCCTGCTGATCAACGGCATCGGCACGATCGCCGCCGCCAGCTTCGGCTCCTGCTTTCCCACCACGATCTACATCGGTCACCCGGGCTGGAAGGACCTCGGAGCCCGCATCGGTTACTCGTGGGCCTGCGGCCTGCTGCTGGGGCTGGCCTGTCTGCTGGGGTTGTTCGGGGTCATCAGCCAGGTGGTGCCGATCGAAGCCGGCATGGCGATCGTGCTCTACGTGGGGCTCGTGATCACCGCCCAGAGCTTCCAGGCCACACCCCCGGGCCACGCTCCCGCCGTGGTGCTGGGTCTGATGCCGGGTCTCGCAGGCTGGGGGTCGCTGCTCATCAAGGCAGGACTGCGGGCCGGTGGGGCCGGCGGCAGCGACCACCCCTTCTCACCGGGGCTGCTCACCAGCCTGCGGCAGGCCGATGTCTGGGCCGGCGGCGCCTTTGCCCTTGAGCAGGGGCAGATTCTCTCGGCGATGCTGCTGGCGGCCTGGCTGGTGTTCGTGATCGAACGGCGGTTCCTGGCAGCCGGTGCCTGTGCCCTCACCGCAGCGGCCGCCTCGTGGCTGGGGCTGATGCATGCCTGGCGCTTCACCAACGCCGACACGGTGCTGCAGCTGGGGTGGGGGGTGGGGGCCCCCTGGGCCGCGGGTTACCTCACGATGGCGATGCTGACGTTGCTGGCGGCGGTGCAGCAGCGCCGCCGGGGATGATGACGGCTGAACTGCCCTGCCGCCATGGCCGCCCAGCGAGACCGCGCCTACCTGGCGACCTGTGCCCGCCTGGCGAGCGTGCTGCAGCTCAGCAGTGCCACCGCCCGGCTGCGGGTCGAACAGCTGGCGGCCCGCGAAGGGGTGCGGGATCCCGCCGGACGCCAGGCCATCGCCGAACGCCTGCTGGCGGCGGCCGAAGCCGAGGACGGCGCCACGGGCCGGCTGCTGGAGGCCCAGCTGCGTCCCCTGGCGAGTGAAAGCTCCTTTCTCGATGAAGACTGACCCCGAACCGATGCGCATTGACCCCGAACCGATGCGCGACGATCTGGTGCGGCTGCTGCAAGGACCACGGCCGGCGGCAGCGGCGGTGCTGCCGCTGATCGAGGGGCTCGAGGCGCAGGCGCCCTGCGATCTGAACAGGCCCCTGGACCTCGAGCGGCTCACCGGGGTGTGGGAGCTGCGCTGGAGCAGCGGCCGCCAGCCTTACCTGCAGCCGCAACCCTGGCTCGAGAACCTGCAGGTGCTGCGGCCGGCCCGGGGGGCGGGCCTCAATCTGCTGCGGGGGCGGGGGCCCCTGGCGGGCTTCGGCGGGGTGGCGGTCGAGGCCGCCCTCACCCTCGCCCCCCCGCAGAGGGTGCAGGTGCGCTTCTGCCGCGGCGGCTGGATCGGTCCGGCCATCGGACCGCTGCAGGCCCGCCTGTTCCGGCAGGTGCAGCAGACCTTCCCGGCCTGGCTCGACATCACGGTGCTGGACGAGCGGCTGCGGCTCTGCCGCGGCAACACCGGCACCGTCTTCGCCCTGCTGCGGCGGCAGGACCTGGATCCGGCGGTTCTGCTGCCCGCCCCTGGCGAAACCGCAGCGGCGCCATAGAACGGAAACAGCGGAGGTCGGAGGGCCTGTGACCGACACCATCCCGGCGGGCAGCCGCTGCATCACCCTCACCGACCGCTGGGGTCACGACCTGGTGATCTGCGAGCTGCCGCCCGACCTCAGCGACCGGGAGGTGCGGCGGCTGCATCGCCAGATCCTGGCCTGCTTCGCCACCGACCTGGGGGGCGGTGAGAACCATCCAACCGAACGTCGGGTGTTGTCGTGGCCCGAGGTGGTGCAGCAGCTCGAACGCCAACAACGGTCAGAGGTGACTCCGTAGGCTGGCGCCATGACCGCTGCCGCCCCCACCAGCCTCTGGCGCGATCGCTGGTATGCGGTGGCGGCCCTCGCCGACCTCGACCCCGATCGTCCCCTGCCCTTCCGGCTGCTCGACGAACCGCTCGTGCTGTGGTTCGACCGGGAGGGCGACCGCTGGCGGGCCTTCAGCGACCGCTGCCCCCACCGGCTGGTGCCCCTGTCGGAGGGCCGCCTCGATGGAGCGGGCCATCTCGAATGCCCGTACCACGGCTGGAGCTTCGACGGCGAGGGCCGCTGCCTCAGCATTCCCCAGCAGGAGGAGGGCCGGCGGCCCGGAACAGGCAGTGCCTGCCGCCCCTGGGCCACCGCCTGCGGCCAGGGGCTGCTGTTCGTCTTTGCCGGCGACCCCAGCGGGGCCGCAGCAGTGCCGTTGCCGTTGGTGCCGGCCCTCGACGAACCGGGCTGGCTGGTGCAGGACATCTTCCGCGACCTGCCCTACGACGCCCTCACCCTGCTCGAGAACGTGCTCGACGTGAGCCATGTGCCGTTCACCCATCACGCCACGGTGGGCAACCGCGACACCGCCGGCCCGGTGGCGCTGGAGCTGGTGCGCTCCGACGCCGATGGCTTTGCCGGCCACTGGGCCCAGGGCCCCCGCCGAGGCCGGCTCGGTCCCCAGGACACCACGTTCGTGGCGCCGGGTCTGCTCTGGCACGACCTCACGGCACCGGGGTTCGCCCGCATCCTCACCGTGGTCTACGCCACCCCCATGGCGCCGGGGCGGGCGCGGGTGGTGGCGCGCTTTCCGTTCCGCTTCGAGAAGCCGCTGCTGGCGAAGCTGTTCAACCTCACCCCCCGCTGGCTGCGGCACCTGGGCAACAACGCCGTGCTCGAGGACGACCAGCTGTTCCTGCACCAGCAGGAACGGGAACTCGAGCGGCAGGGGGGCAGCAGCGAATTGCTGCGGGCCTGCCATCTGCCGACGGCGGCCGACCGGTACGTGCAGGCGCTGCACCGCTGGGTGCTTGACCACGGCGGTGTGCCGTTTCCAGGCCAGCCGCTGCCGCCCCGGCTGAGCACCCCCGAACTGCTGGAGCGCCTGCACAGCCACACCGACCAATGCCGCAGTTGCCGCAGGGCCCTGCGGCGGCTGGAGCGGATCGAACGCTGGGGTCTGCCTTTGCTGTTGCTGCTGGTCATTCCCACCGCCTGGGCTGGACCGACCCTTGCAGGGGCCATCGGGCTGCTGCTGCTGCTGGCGGGCAGCCTGGGCCTGGTGCAGGTGCACCGTTGGGTCAGGGGCCTGCGTCAGGGCAGTCCGGTGCCGGCCCGCAACCGGCCATGAGCCCGGCGGCGGCGCTGCCGCTGGACCGGCTGCTCACGGCCGCCGGCCAGGTTCTGCTGATCGCCCTGCTGGTGCGACTGGCCGACCGGACGCTGCTGCGGCGCATCGGCCCGGCCCTGGCGCGGCTCGGCACCACCCCGGACCTGCCCCCCCTCACCTGGCTGGAGCCGATCCTGCGCAGTGTTCTGTGGCTGCTGGGCCTGCTGACCTGGCTGCAGCTCCAGGGACTGCCCTTCTCAACACTGCTGGGGGCCCTGGCCGGGGCAGGCATCGGCCTCGGCTTTGCCCTGCAGGGTCCTGCCCGGGACCTGATCAACACCCTCACGATCCTCATCGACCGTCCCTTCGGCATCGGCGATCGGCTGCGCCTGGAGGAGGGGCCCGTGGTGGTCGAAGGTCGCGTCGAGCGCCTGGGGCTGCGCTGCACCGAACTGCGATCCGGCGACGGCAGCCTGGTGATGGTGCCCCATGCCACGCTGCTGCAGCGCCCCCTGCGCCGGCGGGCCGCCACCGAGCCACCCCGGCTGACCCTGCCCCTGCATCTGGATGGAGGCACCGACCCCGAGGGACTGGCGGCGGTGCCCCGGTTGCTGGCCGAGGCCCTGCCACCGGCATCAGACCTGGTGCTGGAAAGCTGCCGACTGGTGGCCATCGACCGCGACCGCTGCCGCTTCGAGCTGGTGCTGCAACTGCCGGACGACGAAGCTGGCGCGCCGGCCGACGCACGCCACCGGGCCCTGCTGGCCGTGGCCAGTCAGCTGCGGCGCCATGGCCTGACCCTGGCGCCGCCGATCACGCCCTGAACGGTACAGGCGTACTATCCTCGGGAGCATGGTCACCTTCCTGCCCCTGCAGCCGCCCTGGCGCCGCTGCCTCTACTGCCGCCACTTCGGCTTCTGGGAGGGCCCCCTGGGCCGGTGCGGGCTCCACGGTGAGGCGCTGTCGCTGGAGATCGCCCTCGGCCGCCGATGCCTCGACTGGCAGGCAGGGCCCACGGCCCGGCAGCGATGGAGCAGCTGCACCCCCCTCGATGACGGCTGATCGGCCGCAGATCTTGTCGCGGGCCCGCGGGAGCGTCATCGTGCGCCCATGCAGGACCTGCAACCCTGGGGCCACGAGATCTTGATCCTCCGGCCCCAGGGCCTGGAGGGCATGGAGGGTGCCGTCGAAGCCCTGCAGAGCCACCAGTCGGTGGTGGTTGACCTGGGGGCGCTGGATGCCGACCAGGCCCAGCGCTACGCCGATTTCGTGGCCGGCGGCACCGCTGCCCTCGACGGCCAGGCGGTGCGGGTGAGCGAACGGGTGTTCGTGTTCGTGCCGGTGTCGGTGCACCTGCGGGAGATCTGAATCCTTCCCCGCAACGGCCCTGCGGACCCGCGCCGCAACCGGAAAACCCGTGGGCAAAAGGTTCGGCATGATACCACGATAAGCCCACAAGCTTCTGTTGATCAGCAACGGCAGAGCAGCCACGGCATCCATAGGATCCAGATCAATCGACCCCTGCTGGCCGTCGCATGTCCTCCGCCGTCCGCCTGAGCGCCCTCGAAAAAATCGAGTCCCGCACCGCCATCGCCGTCCAACCCAGCGAAAGCCTTGAGGTGCTCTGGTGTGAGAACGTCTTCACCCTCGAGAAAATGAAACGGGCCCTCCCCAAGGAGGTGTTCAAATCCGTTCAGCGCACCATCCGCGAAAACGGCAAGCTTGACGTGAGCGTGGCCAATGCGGTTGCCCAGGCGATGAAGGAATGGGCCACGGGCAAGGGAGCCCTGTATTACGCCCACGTCTTCTACCCGCTCACCAACCTCACCGCCGAAAAGCACGACGGCTTCATTGCCCCCCAGGGGGATGGCAGCGCCATCAACGAATTCACCGGCAAGCTGCTGGTGCAGGGCGAGCCGGACGGATCGTCATTCCCGAACGGTGGCCTGCGCTCGACCTTTGAGGCCCGGGGCTACACCGCCTGGGACATCACCAGCCCGGCCTACCTGATGGAGACGCCCAACGGTGTCACCCTCTGCATCCCGACGATCTTCGTGTCGTGGACCGGCGAAGCCCTCGACAAGAAAACCCCGCTGCTGCGGGCGATCGGTGCCATGAACCGCCAGGCCCAGCGGCTGCTGCGCCTGCTCGGCAACACCGAGGTGGCCCCCGTCAACTCCAGCTGTGGCGCCGAACAGGAGTACTTCCTGATCGACAATGCCTTCACCAGCCGCCGCAGCGACCTGCTGCTGGCCGGCCGCACCCTCTTTGGTGCCCCCTCGGCCAAGGGCCAGCAGTTCGATGACCACTACTTCGGCGCCATCCCAGAGCGGGTGCAGGTGTACATGCAGGAGGTGGAACGGGAGCTGTACAAGCTGGGCGTTCCCTGCAAAACCCGCCACAACGAGGTGGCGCCAAGCCAGTTCGAGATCGCGCCGGTGTTCGAGGCGGCCAACGTCGCCACCGACCACCAGCAGCTGATCATGACCACCCTCAAGGCGATCGCCAAGCGCCATGGGATGACCTGCCTGCTGCATGAGAAGCCCTTCGCGGGCATCAACGGCTCGGGCAAGCACGTCAACTGGTCGGTGGGCAACGCCACCCAGGGCAACCTGCTCGATCCGGGCAGCACCCCCCACGACAACGTGCAGTTTCTGCTGTTCTGCGGGGCGGTGATCCGTGGGGTGCACCGCTTCGGGCCCCTGCTGCGGTCGGTGATCGCCACCGCCGGCAACGACCATCGTCTGGGGGCCAACGAGGCCCCGCCGGCGATCATCTCGATCTACCTCGGCAGCCAGCTGGAGGATGTGTTCAACCAGATCCGCCAGGGGGACCTCAAGGGGTCCAGCAGTGCCGGCGTGATGGAGTTCGGCGTCGACACCCTGCCGCCGCTGCAGAAGGATGCCGGCGACCGCAACCGCACCTCACCGTTCGCCTTCACCGGCAACCGCTTCGAGTTCCGCGCGGTGGGCTCGAACCAGTCGGTGGCCGGTCCGCTGGTGGCCCTCAACACCATCATGGCTGATGCCCTTCAGTGGGTGGCCGATGAGCTGGAGCGGCTGATCCAGGCGGGCAAGCCCCTCAACGAGGCCGCCTTCGAGGTGCTGCGGCAGGTGATGAATGAGCACGGCAACGTGATCTTCGGCGGCGACGGCTATTCCTCCGAATGGCACCGGATGGCCGTCGAGGAGCGGGGTCTCGAGAACCTGCGCACCTCAGCCCAGGCCCTGCCGGTGCTGGAGCGGCCCGAGGTCGCCGAGCTCTTCGAACGCCAGGGGGTGCTGTCGCGGGTCGAGCTGCAGAGCCGCTACGAGGTCTATGCAGAGCAGTACATCCTGGCCATCGAGGTGGAAGCGAAGCTGGCCCTGCGCATGGCGCGCACCCAGATCGCCCCGGCCGTGCAGGCGGCCCTGGGGGATCTGGCCTCGTCCCTGGCGGAACGCAAGGCCGCTGGGCTGACGACCGACAGCCGCCTGGCCGAACGCATCGCCGGCCTGGAAGGCGAGATGCTGAATCAGATCGACGCTCTCGAGCAGGCCCTCGCCAACCCACCCCACGGCAGCGCGGCCCACATGGGCCACTGCGCCGACGTGCTGCTGCCCACCATGCTGCAGCTGCGCCAGGCGGTGGATGCGCTCGAAGTGCTGGTGGACGACAGCCTGTGGCCTCTGCCCACATACCAGGAGATGCTCTTCGTCCGTTGAGGCCCCAGGCGGTCAAGGCGGCCTGTGCCGGAGAGAATCTGAAGGAATGGCCAGGGACGGCCGGAGGCATCAGCCTGTTGACGGTTCGTCCCTCTGCCTTGATCACGATGCTGTCCGATCTGCCGGAGTTTGCCTCTGACGGTCGTCGCTACCGGTTGGTCGATCTCAACGGCCGCCCCCACGCCGAACTGGACGAGCTGTTCGACAGCTACGAGGCCGCCTGCGACCAAGCCCTGCGCTGGGACGACGACCCGGCCGCAGGCACCCACCACAGCCCCTCGATCACCATCGAGGTGAGCACCCTCTGCGGAGGCTGGCGCAGCCTTGGTCTGCCCCAGACCGCCTGACGTGCCAGGCTGCAGCGGCGACCCCACCGCTGCAATGTCCGTTTCGCCCGAGACCCTGCTGGAGGCCCTGCGCTGGCGCTACGCCACCAAGGCCTTCGATGCCGGCCGCAGCATCCCTGAGGACCTCTGGCAGACGCTGGAGGACACCCTGGTGCTGACGCCATCCTCCTACGGCCTGCAACCCTGGCGGTTTCTGGTGATCCGTGATGCGGCCCTCAAGGCCGACCTGCGGCCCCACTCCTGGAACCAGAGCCAGATCACCGATGCCTCGCACCTGGTGGTGCTGCTGTCACGCCGGCGCATCGAGGAACGGGATCTTGACCGGCTGATCGACGCCACCGCCGGGAGCCGCGGCCTGGATCCCACCACCCTGGCCGGTTACCGTCAGATGATGGCGAAAGACCTGGTCGAAGGTCCCCGCAGCGCCACGATCGAGCGCTGGGCATCGAATCAGGTGTACATCGCCCTCGGCAACCTGATGACCGCTGCCGCCCTGCTGGGCATCGACACCTGTCCGATCGAAGGGTTTTCTCCGGCCGACTACGACCGACTGCTGGGCCTCGACGGCAGCGATTACCGGAGCTGCGTGGTCTGTGCCTGCGGTTACCGCAGCGCCGAGGACCGCTACGCCGGGCTGGCCAAGGTGCGCTACGACCGCGCCGACCTCATCGAACGGCGCTGAGGGCGCAGGCACGGGGTGGTGGTCGTCAGGCGACGCAGCCCATGCGCTGCTCCAGGCGACGCACCACCTCGGGCCAGCTGAGGCGCTGCGGCCGGGCCGGCGGCGGAGACTGCAGCTCATCGTGGAAGTGCACCAGGATCTGATGGTGCAGACGGCTGAGTTCGCCGGAGCGGATGTTGCGCGGCAGCTCACAGATCAGCAGGGCATGGCCATGCCGGTCGGTGAGGGTGATTGTGGGAGCTGTCGCTGATGCCACTGCGGTGACCATGGCTGCCTGCGGCGCGGAGCCTGTTCCTCCTACGACGGTTCGATGGGCAAACCCTGACCTGTTGGTTTGATTTTGGTTTTCTCCCCTGGCCATCCCTGATACCCTGCGCAACCCTGCAGTGCCCCCATGGCCGACCCCGACTGGAGCCGCATCCCCGTGGGCCAGAAGGTGCAGGCGCTGGTGCGGGGCATCGAGGGCCATGCCCGCTGGAACGAAGCCCTGGCCAAGGCACCCACCGCCGACGCGATGCTCGATCTGCTGGTGTCGGCCTCGGACCGGCTCGGGCTTGGCCTCACCCGGGCCGACCTCGCACGCACCCCACCGCTGCGCGACTGGCTGTGGTTCAAGACCAACAAGCCCCTGCTCACGATCGGTGACGAGCTGCCCCGTTACCGGCAGAGCTGAGGAGCTCACCCGTCCCGATGGCGGGATCAGTACAGGCGAGCCAGCACGAAGTCGGGAAGACGCAGCAGGGCCTGCCGGGCCGGCGAAGGAGGCAGAAACGCCAGGCACTCGCCGGCCTCACGGGCGAAGCCCTCGGCCAAGGCGCGGGAGCGGGCGATGCCGTCGCTTTGATGCACCAGTGCCAGGGCCTGATCCAGGTCGCCCGCATCCCGGAACTCCCGTTCGATCAGGCCGGCCAGGGCCGGCTGGCTCTCCATGGCGTAGATCACCGGTGCCGTGAGCGTGCCCGAAGCCAGGTCGGAACCGGCGGGCTTGCCCAGTTGGTCGTCATCACCGATGAAGTCGAGGATGTCGTCGACCACCTGGAAGGCCAGCCCCAGCAGACGGCCGAAATCGTGCAGGGCCTGCAGGCGGGTGTCATCGACGGTCGACAGCACACCCACAGCCCGGGAACTGTTGGCCATCAACGACGCGGTCTTCCAGTAACTCTTCTCGAGATAGGTGTCGAGGCTCTGGCCCGTGTCATAGCGGTACAGCCCCTGGCGGATCTCACCCTCCGCCAGGTCCATGATCACCCGCGACAGCAGCTTGACAACCTCGAGATCGTCGAGGTTGGCCAGGTGCCAGCTGGCCTGGGCGAAGAGGAAGTCTCCGGCCAGCACCGCCACCCGACTGTTGAAGCGGCTGTGGACGGTGGGCACACCCCGGCGGGTGCCAGCCTCATCCACCACATCGTCGTGGACGAGGGAGGCCGTGTGGATCATCTCGGTGATCTGGGCCAGCCGGCGATGGCGCCCGCCCAGCTCACCCTGGGGATCCAGGGCCCGCGAGAGCAGCAGCACGATGCCAGGCCGCAGACGCTTGCCACCGGCGCTGAACAGGTGCTCGGCCGCCGCCTGCAGGATCGGATGACCGGCGCCGATCAGGCGTCTCAGATCACCCAGGAGTTCCTCCAGGTCGCTTTCGACGGGCTGTAGAAGCTCGGCAACCGTGGTCATGACTCCGCCCGCGTGGCGGCGATCCTAGTGGGCTCCGCCGGGGCGTCGCAGGCAGACGTGCTCGACCGGGGCGGGAACCCCCAGCCACTGGCGGGCGCCGGCGGCAAAAGTCTCGGGATCACCAGTGACGAGCAGACGACAGCCACTCAGGTCAGGATCGTGATGGGGTCTTGTGGCGATGGCGGGAAGCAGGCCTTCGAGCACGGTCACGGCCGCTTCGGAAGGGTCGATCAGCACCACCCCGGGGGGCAGCAGGGAAGCCAGCAGCTCGCGCAGCAGGGGGTAGTGGCTGCAACCCAGCACCACGGCCTGCACCCGGGCGTCCAGCAGGGGCTCCAGGTAGGCGGCGGCCACGGCCCGCAACCCCGGACTGCCCAGGTCATTGCGCTCGATTGCCGGCACGAACAGGGGGCACCCCACCTCCACCACCGTGCGCCCTTCCATCGAGGCACGCAGGGCATGGCCATAGGCCCCGCTGGCCACCGTGGCCGGCGTCGCCAGCACCCCCACCCGCCGCTGCTCGACGCGCTGGGCAACGGCATCGATCAGACCCACCACGGGGACCCCCGCCTCAGCCTGGGCCACATCCAGGGCCAGGGCATTGGTGGTGTTGCAGGCCATCACCAGCACCTGGGCGCCATGGTCGCGGAGCCACACCACCACCTCACTGGCGATGGCGCGGATTTCGGCAGGGCTGCGGCCGCCGTAGGGCACCCGGGCGGTGTCGCCCACATACAGGCAGGGCTGGCCGGGCCGGCGCTGCAGCAGCCGGCGCAGCACCGTCAGCCCCCCCAGACCACTGTCGAACAAGCCCAGCAGCGCATCACCGGGCAGGCCGGTGACCTCCGCGGTGGGAAGGCGGCACAGGGTCGGTTCGATGGGGTCGGAGCGGAGGCTGACGGTCATCAGGACTGGGTCGTAAGGGAGAACAACAACAACGGGGGTCAGTTCTGGTTCAGGTACTCAAGAATTCCCGCGGTGACCGCCAGGGCCAGCTGACGACGGTGGGCAGGATCAGCCAGATCGGCGGCATCATCGGCCCCTGTGAGAAAGCCGAGTTCGACGAGGGTGGCGGGCACCCGAGTCGCCCGGATGACATAAAAGCGACCTTCGCGGACACCACGGTCCTCGCGCCTGACGGTCCCCATGATCGAGTTGTGGATGGCGGAGGCCAGATTTTTTCCCTGAACACTTTGGAAATAGAAGGTCTCGAGCCCGTTCACGTCCGGACGACTCATGTTCAGGGCATTGGCGTGCACACTGACGAAAGCGTGGGCACCGCTGGCATTGGCCAGCTGGGCCCGTGGGGGCAGATCCACATCAATGTCGCCGTCGCGGGTCATCAGCACCTCGACCCCGCGGGACTGCAGCAGGTCGCGGATCTGGCGGCTCACCTCCAGAACCACGTCCTTCTCCTGGGTGCCGCCGATGCCCACGGCCCCAGGGTCGGGACCGCCATGGCCTGGATCGATCACGATCCGGAAACGACCGCGGTTCAGCTGCGGCAGGTCAGCCGGGGTGAGGGTGCGCAGGGGCGCCCGGGGGCTTGAGGGCCCCGAGGGCAGCGCCGTCGGATCGAGGCTGCGGGGGCGGAGCACCGGGGCAGCGGCCGGCGTCTCGAGGCTGCCCTCCCCCAGCAGCACATAGGCCCTGCCGGGATAGAGCGGAAGCTGCAATCGCCAGGTGTCGCGGTCGACGGCCTCGAGCTTGAGCCGGGCGGGGTCGATCTCGACCCAGGGCTCGAACTCGATCACCAGCCGTGTCAGCCCCGGCTGGGGCTGACCGATGCGCACCGCCCGCACGGGGCCGCCACCGGCCACCCCCCGAGGGCGGCTGGGGCTGCCGGGCAGGTCAAACCACACCCGCGGACCGCGGCCCCCGCTGCCGGCTTCATAGGAGGCGGTGACGTTGGTGTAGTCGGCCGTGCGCAGCTCGACCACCCCATCGGCGGCGATGCGCCAGCCGGCCAGGGTGCTGAAGGCGCGGGCGGGCAGGGCCGCCAGCAGAGTGAGGGCCGCCGCCGCCCCCAGCAGCAGACGCCGGAACTGCCGTTCAGGCATCACAGCGGTCAGAAAAGGGACGGATGCCGGTGGCGCAGGCTCGGCATCTGGGCCCGCACCCGCTGCAGATGGCCCGTGTCAATCGGGGCCACGGCCACCCCCGTGGCGACACCGGCATCGGCAAGCACCGTTCCCCAGGGATCGATGACGAGGGCATGGCCATGGCTCTGACGGCGCCCATAGTGCAGTCCGGTCTGGGCCGGCGCCAGTACGTAGGACGTGTTCTCGATGGCCCGGGCCTGCAGCAGCACCTGCCAGTGGTCCTTGCCGGTGAAGGCGGT
>CAZWFG010000014.1:0-23005 GCA_964632245.1 uncultured Synechococcus sp.
TCGGCGGCCTGCTTCTTGGTGCCCAAGAACAGGAAGCGCTTACCAGACCTGGAGGCGCTGCGCACCCACTTGTAGGCGTTGTTCATGCAGACGGCGGTCTGCACCAGATCAATGATGTGAACGCCATTACGGGCGCAATAGATGTACCGCTGCATCTTTGGATTCCAGCGGCGGGTCTGGTGCCCAAAGTGGGCGCCAGCCTCCATCATCTCGGCGAGCGTGACAACAGCCATGGTTGAGGGGGTTTCGGGTTGGCCACCACCCGCTGAGGGAGCAGCCCGCGGCTCGGACGGGGTCCGGCGGGCAGCTCACCCGAAACGCGCGGGTGTGCGGAAGAAAGAGAACACCCTCAACTTACCAGCCGGTGGCACGGCCCCCCTCCGCCATGGCCTCATGCCACAGCGCCCTCACCCCAAGACGGTTGAGGGGCAGCCGCAGCAGCTCCATGGCGAAGCCCGGATGACCGCGGCGGATCAACCAGGCCAGCAGGGGCCTGAGGCTGCGTTCGTTGATCAGACCGCCCAGCGTCAGCAGTTCCCACAGCAGCCGGTGAAGCAGGGTGTACTGAATGATGAAACGGACACGGCGCGTTGGGTGCTTGCGGTAGAAGACCAATCCCATCCGGGCCCGTTCGCGCTCCTTGCGGATGAGGTCGGGGACCTGATCAAGGCTGAGGGGAGGGTGCCAGTGGTAGCCCACGGCCTCAGGACAGCGCACCAGCACCACCCCCATCCGCCGCAACCGCTCCCCCAGCTCCAGGTCCTCCCAGCCATAGAGGCGGAAGGCGGTGTCGAACAGGCCGGAAGCCAGCAGCACCTCCCGGTCGATCGCCACGTTGCCCGTGGCGAAATACGCCCACGACAGATCACTGAGCTTGTGGGGTTCGTGGGACGGCGACTCAAAGTTATGGGTGTTGATCACAGCGCCGTAGGTGAAGCAGAGACGATCACCGCGGCGGGCCCAGGTGTCACGCAGACGCTGGGCGTGGTGGCTCAGGAAGTCGGGCACAACGACAAGGTCGCTGTCGATGAACACGATCACCTCACCGCGGGCCATCTCGACACCGAGGTTGCGCCCCAGGGCAGGTCCCCCATGCTCCTGACAGACGAGCCTGACGTGGGGTAGCTCGGCAGCACTGTCGCGGAGCCAGTCCACGGTCCCATCGGTGGAACCATCGTCGACGACCACCACTTCGTAGTCGTCACCGGGGGCCAGGGACCGCTGGGCCTCCAGTGCCCGCAGGCACTTCTGCAGGATGGGCAGGCGGTCGTAGGTGGGGATGACGACGCTCAGGAACACAGGCAGGGGAAACAGGGGGAAGGGATGCGATGACCCTCAGGGGCCTGGAACGCGGAGCAGATAGACGCTGGGACCCTGCACGCGGACCTGGACGGTGGCTCCATCCAGCGGGAGTGAGGCTCCATCCTGCACATCAGGACCGGCGCTGCTCAGGGCGTCCAGGCTGGACTGCCGCACCTCCGCATTCTCGGGCACGTTCTCGAGGGAAGGACCAGCGACCGGACGGGCTTCCGCCCAGAGGCGGGCCAGGGGCGAGGGCCCCTCGACCGGCCGCGGCGCCGGGGTGGCGGTGTCCACCTTGGCGATGGTGGCGCCAGGGCTGGCGTCAGCGGCCCCAGCGGCTGGGGTGGCAGGGGTCGCCGGGGCATCCGGGGTTGGGGAACCTGCCGCGGCGGCCGGGGCGGGGGCTTCGGCGCTGGCGGGGGCGGGGGTCGGTGCTGCGACCCTTCTGATGTCAGGGGTGTTGCGGCGGGGTGGCGGCAGCTGAATGGTGGTGGCCATGGCGGACTCGCTCGTGAGCTGAGACGCCGTCGATGCCTCGGGGGCCTGGTTCGCCGCCGTGACCGCTTCGGCCAGCACCTTCTCAGGCAACACGTCCCGCACGGGCTCGGGCAACGGCTCCACCTGGGCGGCGAGATCAGCGGCACCGCCGGGGGGTGGGGGCGGCAGGGTGTCTGCAGGGAGCTTCAGATCACCGGAGCTGGCCTGTCGGCTTGCCAGGTCCTGGCTCAGCAGCTGCTGGGTCACATCGACGAGTTGGCCTGTGTCATCCCCGGCAGTGGCTGCGGCCGCCAACCTTGGGGGCTTCGGCTGCGGCAGCAGCCCGATGCCAAGGTGGACACCGACGGCGATCAACACCGGAACCACCCAGCCAGGCCGCTGGTTCCAACGCTCCAGACCCTCACTGCGCAGGTCGCGCAGGCGGGCAAGTATCTCCTCTTGACGGTGCTTGTCCACGGTTCAGGAAGGGGCGAGAGGGTCAGGGCTGCTGGCGCAGCTGGCGCAGCCTGTTCGGCAGCCTCAGCTCCACCGGCATCGGAGAGTCCTTGAGCATCAGCATCACGGGCCGCATCACCCCCCAGCTGGCTTCGGGATCAGGGATGAGCCGGAGGCGGCCCTGGGGATTGCGGTTGGCGTAGGCCTGCACGACAGCCGGCAGGCGGTGAATGGGGACCGGCTCCCCCTGGATGGTCGGCTGCCCATCCAGGTCGATCCGCACCGGCAGGTAGCCGGCTGCCGGATCAAGACGGCCCATGCGGACAGGGATCAACAGCGCCGTGAAGGTGATCAGGACCAGCAACACATCGGCCAGTGGAAGCCAGTAATTGCTGTCGATGCCGTCAGCACCTCCGTCGGTCTCATCCAGGCCCCGCCGATTCCAGGCAAGGAAGCTGTTCCGGGCCCTCATGGCTGGGCATCCTCCGTCGGCATCCGCAGCCGCACACGATCACCGGCTGTGGCCCTCAGAGCCCGGTAGCTCTCGCTGACCGTTTCCATCTCCAGCCCGTCGGAGGGAAGAAAAAGCACCCGTGGTGCCCGAGGTTGGCCGCTGTCAGCACGGAGGCGGTCCGTGATCGCTTGGTAGGCGGTTGGCGTGCCGTTGAAGAACCAGCGGCCTGTCTGGGACAGGGCAATGACCTGCAGCGGCAGGTTGGGATCGGGGGCGGCCTTGCGGGTCTGGGGTTGCTGGGGCTGGGGTGGACCGCCGGGCGCCACCGACATCCACATCAGAAAGGTCAGCACGACCAGCAGGACGTCGATGAGCGGAATCAACCCTGTGACCGCCGATTGCTGGGCCAACCGATCGCTGGCGTGGAGCTCATCCATGGCTGCTGGCCTGACGATGCAGGTTGAGTTCGTGGGCAAGAGCCACCCGCTCCATCAGCGCAAGCTGGGATTGCCGGTAGGCGGCGTTGATTCGGAGGACCACGATCGCCAGGACCGCCACAAGAATGCCCATCGCCGTGGCCACCAGCACTTCGGCGATGCCTGCAGCTGCCAGGGTGGCTGAAGCGGCCGTATCCCGCTGTTGTCCAAGGCCGGAGAAGGTGCGCATGAGGCCGGTGACGGTGCCCAGCAGACCAAGCAGGGGACCGAGGGCCGCAGCAGCTTCGAGCACCCGCTCACCCCGGGCCATGGAGGTCCGTTCCTTCTGAATGGCGAGCTGGAGCTCAAGCTGGCGATCTGACTCCCCGCCAGCCTCGCGCAGTCGTGCCATCAGCCTGCCGACCGGACCATCCGCTGCCTGAAGGGAAGATGCCTGCCCCTGACTCAGCTCCGACTCGAATCGCTGCCAGCGTGGTGATCCAGCAGTTCCAAGCTGACGCCAGAAACGAAAACGGTCCACAGCGATGGTGACGACCGCAATGGAAAGCGCCAGCAGAGGCACCATGACGGGCCCGCCGAGGGAGAGCTGTTGGAGCAGCATGAAGCTTTTAAAACCTGCGCCACCTTAATCAAGGACCCTGCATCAGCACAGGCTCCAAGGCGACACAGCCCCACGCTGCTCGTCCGGTTTGTCAATCGGCGGCGCCGCCGTTGTTGGCCGTGCCTGTCACACCATTCCCGGCGCCTTCGCCGCGCCCATCATTGCGGAGCTTGCGCTTCTTGAATTTACGGGCGTAGGCGCGGTTGCGCTCCTGCTTTTCGCGTTTGAGATTGCGGCGTTTCGCCATGGACTGTTGCACTCAGGCACTGCAGTCACTCTACCGTTCGGACCGACGCAGGGTCCCCGCCAGCAATCTGCCGTCCTCCATCGTCACCAGCCGGTCGGCCACATCCAGGATCCTGGGGTCATGGGTGACCATCAGCACGCCGCAGCCCTGCTCCCGCGCCAGCCGCCGCAACAGCTCGACCACCTCGCGGCCGGTGCGCCCGTCCAGGGCTGCCGTCGGTTCGTCGGCCAGCAGCAGCCGGGGGCGGGCGGCAAGGGCACGGGCGATGGCCACCCTTTGCTTCTGACCTCCTGAAAGATCGTGGGGGAAGTGCCGCAGATGCTCCCCGAGCCCGACGGCCTGCAACCAGTGGCGGGCGATGGCCCGGCGCTGTCGGTAGGCCAGGCCAGGCAGCAGATCTGCCCCCATCTGCACGTTCTGTTCAGCGGTGAGGCAACGGAGCAGGTTGTGGCCCTGAAAGATCATGCCGATGTGCCGACGGACCCGGCGTCGGCGCTCCCGGTCGGCGGTCTGCAAGGGAACGCCCAGCACCTCCAGCTCCCCCTGCTGCACCGAGCGCAGGGCCCCGATCAGGGTCAACAACGTGGTCTTGCCACACCCCGAGGGTCCCGTGAGCAGCACGATCTCCCCGCTGGCGACGGTGAATTCGATCGACTGCAGCACCTGACGTCGGGTGCTGCCCCGGCCATAGGCATGGCAGAGGCCACGGGCCACGATCACGGATGGAGCAGGGCGATGATCAACCATGGCGACCGGTTTCAGGCAACAGATGTCAGAAGATGTCGGCCGGATCGGCATCGGCTAGCCGACGCATGGCCAGCAGCGCCGAAAACAGGCACATGCTGAGGATCAGCAGAAACACCAGTCCTGCCCTCTGGGGTTCCATCAGCACCGGTAATCGCGTCGAATCACGGATCAGCGCATACAGCCCCTGGGCCACGGCATAGGCCGGCAAATAGCCCAGAAGCGCCAACAGCAATCCTTCCCTGGCCACCACCCCCAGCAGGTCCCCCAGTCCATAACCCATCGCCATGAGGGTGGCGTATTCAGGCAGATGATCACTCACATCGCCATAGAGGATCTGGTAAACAATGACGCACCCCACCACAAAACCCATGGCGGCACCAAGGGTGAAGATGAATCCGATCGCTGTGCTCGTGCGCCAGTAGGTCTTCTCGAATTCGATAAACTGGTCCTTGGTGTAGACCTTCACGTCGCTGGGCAGCTGTTCGTCGAGCCGCTGCTGCACCCTGGCAGGGTCTGCCCCCTGGCGCAGCCGCAGCAGGCCCAGCTGAATCCCGCCACGGCTGCCCGGCGGGGCGATGGTGCGAAAGGTCTCGCGACTGAGCAGCATGTTCCCATCGGCACCGAAGGAGGGGCCCAGCGCCACAAGACCGGCCACCCTCAGCCGCTGGCCCGACACCTCACTCTGGACTGTGCGACCGGCCCGGAACCAGGCGGCCACCGGACCGAATTCCGGGCGTGATCGCTCATCGAACAGCACCCGTCCCGGAAGCCGCAGCAGCGGGGCCTGCCGTTGCACCGACGGATCGCTCAGCAATGGATCCTCAGGATCAAACCCAAGGGCAAGGATCGACCGAGTGCGGCGGTTTTCGGGGTTGCGCCAGAGCACGAACTCCCACTGCACCGGCGTCATGGCCGCGACGTCAGGGTCGGCCAGGCTCTGCACCAGGCGACCTTCGGGAAAGGCCGCCATGCTGATCGAACTCATGGTGCGCGGGCTGACGAGCACCAGATCGGCATCAAACAGCCTGTGGATGGTGACACTGGCGTCGAACAGCCCGTCGCGGAAGCCGAGCTGCATGAACATGAGAATGCCGGCGAAACCGATGCCAGCCAGGGCAATCGCCAGACGCACGGGCTGACGCACGAGCAGCAACCAGGCCAGGGGAATGCGCCGCCGGGCCCAGGGCATCACGGCAGCACCTTGGCGATCAGCTTCAGGCCCAGCAGACGGCGCACGCGCGCGGCATCTCCGGGGTCAAGGGAAACCCTCACCTCGACGATCCGGGCATCGGTGTTGGCGGTCGGATCCGTGGCCAGCACCTCACGCTGTCGGACGACGGGGTCGATCCGCAGCACCCGGCCCATCAGCCGACCCGAGAATCCACCATTCTCACTGCGCAGTTCCACCTTCTGACCTGGGCGTACCCGGTCGATGTCGCTTTCGTACACCTCAAGCACCGCCTCGACACCAGCGCTGCTGGCCAGTTCCAGCACCCCTTTCTCCCCGGGGCGCTCACCGCTGCGGGCGTGGATGTCGAGCACGGTGCCGTCGAACGGTGCCCGCAGTTCCGTCAGGGGCAGCCGCACGTCCTCACGGCGCAGCTGGGCTCGGGCCTGCACCAGCTGCTGTTCCACCTCCAGCACCCTCAGCCGCCGCTGTTCGAGATCCTGCTCAGACACGGCGCCGGCCCGCTGCAGGGACGCGTAGCGCTCCAGATCCTGGCTCAGCAGGGCCAGGCGCTGTCGCAGGGTGTCGAGGGTGGCGGATGCCACGGCCCGGTCAGCCTCGACATCAATGCGGCTGTCGAAGGTGGCCAGCAGCTGGCCCTGCCTGACGCTGTCGCCCTTCTCCACCAGCAGGCCGCTCACCCGTGGGCTCTGACCCATCGGCCCGCTCGGGGCGGCCAGTCGGCGGGTGTCGCCCAGGGCTTCGAGGCGGCCAAGGGCCGTGACAGGAGCCAATGCCGGGTCGCGGAGGCCCACCGGGTCGGGCCTGGCCTGGGGCTTCTTGGCTGTGCCGGGGCTCAGGCGCAGCACGGTGGCGAGGCCCAGGATGGCAAGGGTCGCCAGCAGAAGCACCAGCGCCAGGGGACGCCAGGGGGGACGCGGCTGCGGCTCATCTGGCAGCGAGGCCACGGCGGGGGGTGGCGCATCTGCGGTCACGGTGGTCTCACCAGGCGCCGTCAGGGTCATGGGCAGGGCTCGGGGGGGTCATCGAACAGCAGCGTGCTGATGTAGCGGTCTGCCCAGTCGACATTGAAGGCCACCTCGAGCACCCGTCGGGTCTTGTCGTTGCTGCGCTGATGACGGCAGTAGCGCTGCTGGCCCTCCAGACGGCGCAGGGTGCCTTCGGCCGCCACCGGTTCCGGTTCGGTCCTCGCCAGGGCCCTCAGCAGCACGTCGTGGAAGCCCAGCACGTCGCCGATGAAGGCCTCTTCCTCCTCCGCATCCGCCGGCCTCACAAAGAGCACCTGGGGAGAGAAGATGTCACCCCAGGCGGGCAGTTCCCGGGGCTGGCGATAGGCGAACCGCGGCTGTGCCCTCAGATCCTCGGCGATGGCATCCGGCAGGCGTCCATCCGTGGGGGACAGATCGACGATCGCCGCAGACACAACACCCCGTCCGGCGACGATGTCGACGCCGAACAGCGGCAGATCAAAGCAGGGATCGGGGAACATCACGCAGTGCAGGATGTCCAGATGACGGCCGACCCGGGCGGTCTCCAGGTGAATCTTGCGCAGACCGCGGCAGCGGAGCAGCTGATTGCGGATCAGCATCGCCTCCCCCTCCAGTTCCCCCCGCACTTCGGCGAGATCGTCGGCAATCGCCAGCGGGGATCTGTCCGGGAGGTCATCCCAGCGGGGCCGCAGGGCGTCGGCAAGACGGGACACCAGTGGGTGAAAGGTCTCGTCCACGAAGGTGATGGCGGCCTGCTCACCCTAGGGACCCACCTGTGGCAATGATGGGGGGGCTGATCCCCCCGCCCGTTCTGCGCCCTCTCACCCCGGCCCTGGGCCTGCCCGCCCCCCTGGCTGCCTCGCTGGACAACGGAGTGCCCGTGACTCTGCTGCCTGTCGCGGACGCACCGGTGGTGTGTCTCGACCTGTGGTTCCAGGCGGGCAGTCTCCGGGAAACCGCCGCCGAGAGCGGCCTGGCCCATTTTCTTGAACACATGGTGTTCAAGGGCAGCGATGGGCTGGAACCCGGAGAGTTTGACCACCGCATCGAGTCCCTCGGCGGATTCAGCAACGCCGCCACGGGTTACGACGAGGTCAACTACCACGTGGTGCTGCCCCGGAACGGGCTCGACCTCGCCTGTGATCTGCTGCCCCGGCTGGTGCTCTGCCCAAGCCTGGATCCGGAGGAATTCGAGCTCGAGCGGCAGGTGGTGCTCGAAGAACTCGCGCAGAGCGAAGACCAGCCGGAAGAGCTGGCGTTTCAGCGGCTGCTGGAACTGGCCTGCGGCAGCCACGGGTATGGCCGCGCCATCCTCGGCGAGCGCAAACGCCTGCGCGCCCACAGTCCCGGGACCATGGACGCGTTCCGCCGCCGCCACTACCGCAGCGATGCAAGCGCCGTGGCCGTGGCCGGCAGCTTTGATCCCGCTGAAGTGCTGGACCTGCTGGGCAGGGGCCCCCTCGGCGCACTGGCACCAAAGGGGGACGGGCCCCCGGCCAGTCAGGAACGGCTGCAGCTTCTGGCCGGAGAGCACCGGCTGCAGCTGCCCCGCCTCGAATCGGCCCGTCTGCTGATGCTTTGGGGCTGTCCGCCAGCGGCGGAGGCTGACGACCTGATGGGCCATGAGCTGATGGCCACCCTGCTGGCCGAGGGCCGCCGCAGTCGCCTGGTGCAGCGCCTGCGGGAGGAGCTTGACCTGGTGGAGTCGGTCGACGTCGAGATCCATCCGCTCGAACAGGGGAGCCTGGCCGTGCTCGAGTGCATCACAGGGGTCGATCAGCTGCCTGCCCTGCGGCAGGAGCTGGCCCGACAGCTCGAGTCGCTCACGGATGGTCTGCGAGAGGAGGAACTGCTGCGGGCCCGGCGGCTCCTCAGCCATGGCCACACCTTCGGGCTGGAAGCCACCAGCCAGGTGGCCCACCACCTGGGTCAGCAGACGTTGCAGGGGCGGCTTGCCCCCCTCGACGCGCCACTGCAACGCCTGGAGGGCTGGACCCTGGACAGGCTGCAGAGCCTGGCCGGTTGCTGGCAGCCCGGCGAGGCCTGCCGCCTCGAGGTGGTGCCCGCATGACCCGGCTGGAGCTGCTCCATCGCCCCGGGGCCCCGACCCTGGCGGCCCGCCTGGTGCTCCGCCAGGGCAGCCGTCTTGATCCCTCTGCTGCTGCCGGCCGGCAGCAGCTGCTGGCCGGCATGCTCACCCGCGGTTGTGGCGACCTGGGGGCCGAGGCCGTGGCAGACCTTGTCGAGAACCGGGGCGCCCAGCTGCGCTGTGATGCCGGCGACGACCTGCTGGTGCTGGCCCTGCGTTGTGCCAGCGAGGACGCCGAGCCGTTGCTGCCCCTGTTGCTGTCGATGCTGGAGGCCCCGCTGCTCGAAGGGGCCCAGGTCGAACGGGAGCGCCACCTGAACCTCCAGACCCTGCAGCGGCTGCAGGAGGATCCCTTTCACCGCTGCCATGAGCGGCTGCGGCGTCAGCTGTTTGGCCATGGGCCCTACGGCCATGACCCCCTGGGGGTGGCCGGGGACCTGGCGGCGATCGACCGCCACGCGCTGACCCGTGCCGCCCAAGACCTGCCGGCCAAGGATGCTGTTTTGGTGCTGGCGGGTGATCCGGCCCCAGCCCTGCTGGAGACCATCGGCGACCGTTTCAGCCGATGGCGGGCGGCACCACCCCAGCTGCCTCCCCTTGAACCCCTGGGGCAGAACCCGCTCGCGACGGTCGAACTGGACACCGAACAGGCCGTGGTGATGCTCGGCTTTCGCACGGTTCCCCTCAGCCATCCCGATCTGCTGCCCCTGCGGCTGTTGCAGGTGCATCTGGCGGTGGGCATGAGCTCACGGCTGTTCCAGCAGTTGCGGGAGGAGCGGGGCCTGGCCTACGAGATCGGCGTCGACCTCTCGGCGCGCCATGAGGCGTCGCCCTGCCTGTGGTACCTGTCCACGGGGGCTGCCCGCCTGGCGGAGGCGATCGATGCCCTGGAGGACGAATGGCAGCGGCTGTTGACGCAGCCCCTGACGAACGAGGAACTGGGTCTGGCCCGCGCGAAGCTGCGGGGACAGGACTGCCTGGCCAGTGAAACCGCCAGCCAGCGGGCCGATCGGCTGGCCCTGCTCCTCGGCCACGGCCTGCCGTCCGACCACAACGAGCGGGCCCTGCAGCGCCTCGATCAACTGGGGGCGGAGGACCTGCGGGCCGCTGCCAACCGATGGCTGACCCAGCCCCTGCTCTCGGTCTGCGGACCGCGCCGGGCGCTCAGTCAGGCCCGTCCCCTTCCCCGTTGATCGCACCATCCGTTGCCGCCAGCAGCAGATCGGCCGGCACCAGAAATGAACCACGGCGAAAGCGCACAGCCCGCAGGTCGCCGGGACGCACGGCGGTGACAGTGCCCCACTCCTCCGGATCGACCAGGTCAGGGGGGCGCAGCATCGGTCGTTCGTCGGCCGTGCGCAGGTAGGTGGGGGAGCGCAGCAACCTGACCCGGCAGCCGGGGGGATGGACCAGGGTCTCGGACGGGGTGGAAGGAGAGTCGTCGCGGTTCACCGTTGTCGGGGCGGTTGGGTTGGTGCAGGATGGCGCCAGGCTTGGGTGAGCGAGTGCGTGCACTGCTGAACTGGTGCGGAGCGCTGGTGGGCCTGCTGCTGATCCTCGCCGGTGGTCTGCTGCAACCGGCTGTGCCGTGGTGGACCCCTGCCAGCGGAGCCGCTCTCCAGGATCTGCCGATCACGGCCCAGGTGCCGGCCCTGCTGCTCACCGCCCTCGTCTGCGGCCCCCGGGCCGGCCTGCTGGCCACCGTTGCCTACCTCACCCTTGGTCTGGTGCTGCTGCCTGTGTTCCAGGATGGAGGGGGCATGGATTATCTGCTGCAGCCCTCTTTCGGGTTTCTCGCCGGCTTCATCCCCGCCGCCTGGTTCTGCGGGCGTCTGGCCCGTCAGCCCGGCATGACCACCCTCGATCGCCTCTTCGGCACCGCGGTGCTGGGCCTGCTGCTGATTCACCTCAGCGGTGTGCTCAACCTGCTCTTGGGTGCCCTTGTGCATCGCTGGACCGAACCGCTGCCCCAGCTGGTGCTCTCCTACAGCCTTCTCGCCCTGCCCGGTCAGCTGCTCATGTGCGCGGTTGTCGCCGTGGTAGCTCGGGTGCTTCGCCCCCTGCTGCTGCTCGACCGTTGAGCCGTCTTCCCCCGGCACCCCTGTCCCCGGGCCCCCTGCTGCTGGCTGCAGCCGTCGTGCTGGCCGATCAGCTGAGCAAAGCGTGGGTGCTGCAGCAGCCCCAGCCCCGCGTCCTGGTGCCGGGGCTGCTGGGGTTGCAGCTGGTCCACAACGATGGCGCCGCCTTCAGCCTCTTCGGCCAGGGAGCCCTCTGGCTGGGCTGGGTCAGCTTGATCGTGAGCCTCGGGCTGGTGATGGCCCTGCTGGCGTTCGGCTCAGGCTGGGGGCCTTGGCAGCGGCAGGCCGCGGGTTGGCTGCTCGGCGGCACCATCGGCAATGGCCTCGACCGCTGGCGCCTTGGGGCCGTGACCGACTTTCTGCAGCTGCTGCCGATCTCCTTCCCGGTGTTCAACCTGGCCGACGTGGCCATCAATGTGGCCGTGGTCTGCCTGCTGGTCCACACATGGCGGGACCGCCGATGACGACGGACGATCTCGTGATCCACATGCCCGGAGCCGAGCCGAGGAGGATCGGCTTGCACGGCCAGGTGTACCGGATCGGTCGCGATCCCCAGGGCGAGGTGATCATTCCCCATCCGGCGGTCAGCAAGCGCCATGCCCTGCTGCAGCGCCGCGGTCTCCACTGGCTGCTCAGCGATGCCGGTTCCACCAACGGCCTGTCCTGGCAGGGTCGACGGCTGCAGGAGCTGGAACTGCAGGATGGCGATCGCATCCGCCTCGGTCCACTGAACGAGCGGGAGCTGCCCGAGCTGGAGTTCCGCAGCGGTCGTCGTTCGCCCTGGCTGTCGACCGCTGCGCGTGGACTGCTGCTGCTGCTCCTGGGGGGTGCCGGGATGGGTCTGGCCGTCCTCGGCCTGGGTCTGCTCCAAGCCCCGGTGCGCGGCAACCTCGCCCCCATCAGGGGACCCCTGGCGATCTATGACCGCAGCAACCGCCTGCTCGCCAGCGTCAACAGCTCCGAGCACCGGGAGCTGCCGGGGCTGGATCATTTCGCGCCTGTGCTGATTGAAGCGCTGCTCTCGAGCGAGGACACCCGCTTCTGGTGGCATCCGGGCATCGATCCCATCGGCACCGGCCGCGCCCTGGTGACCAACCTGATCGGGGGCCGGGTGCTGGAGGGGGGGAGCACCCTCACCCAGCAGCTGGCCCGCAGCCTCTATCCCGAGCAGGTGGGCCAGGGGGAGACCCTCGGTCGCAAGTGGCGCGAACTGCTGGTGGCCCTGCAGCTGGAGGCACGCTTCAGCAAACGGGATCTGCTGCTGAGCTATCTGAACCGCGTCTACCTGGGGGCGGGCTGGGGATTTGAGGATGCATCCCGGCACTATTTCGACCGGCCGGCCCGGGCCCTCAGCCTTGAACAGGCCGCCCTGCTGGTGGGGTTGCTGCCCTCCCCCAATGGGCACGATCCGTGCCGGTTCCCCCGGGACGCCCAGGGGGCTCGCAATGCCGTGCTCAACAAGATGGTGGCCGAGGGGCGCCTCCATCCCGATGCCGCCCGCCGGGCGATGCGCACCACCGTCGTGCTGGCGCCGAAGGCCTGCGCCGGCCAGACCCGACGGCCGGCGCCGTATTACACCGACCAGGTGCTGCGGGATCTGGAGGCTCTGCTCGGGGCCGACACCGCCGCCCAGGGCAACTTCCTGGTGGAGACCTACCTGGATCCGGTGCTGCAGGATGTGGTCGAAACCAGCCTGCGCAACACCCTGAGCGACCGGGGCTGGGGAGCCCGTCAGGGGGCCGTGGCCGTCCTCGACAGCCGCAGCGGCGGCATCCTGGCCCTCGCGGGCGGCCGCGACTACGACAAGAGCCAGTTCAACCGGGCCACCCAGGCCCTGCGTCAGCCTGGAAGCACCTTCAAGCTGATGACCTACCTGGTGGCGATCGAGCGGGGTCTCAGGCCCGGATCGCCGGTCAGCTGCGCACCGGTCGACTGGGGTGGCCAGCATTTTGAGGCGGGCTGCGGCGGGACCCTCTCCCTCACCCAGGCCTTCGCCCACAGCAGCAACACCGCCGCCCTGCGTCTCGCCCGCCGTTACGGCCTGGAGGCTGTGATCCGCAAGGCCCGTGACCTGGGCATCAGCACCCCCATGGCCGCCGTTCCCGGCCTGGTGCTTGGCCAGAGCGAAACCCATCTGCTCGAGATGACGGCGGCCTATGGCGCCGTCGCCAACGACGGCCTCTGGCGGGCACCGACGACGATCCGTCGCCTGACCGATGCCGAGACCTGTCCTGCTGGCCGGTCCACCTGCCGACGGATGGCGTCGCCCGTGGGCAGTGGACGCCGGGTGCTGCCCACCGGCGACGCCAGGGTCATGCAGGGGTTGTTGCGGGCGGTGGTGCAGGGCGGCACTGGCACGGCGGCGTCCCTGGGCGGCGAGGAGGGCGGCAAGACCGGCACCACCAACGACGGCCGTGATCTGCTGTTCATCGGTTACGACCCGCGGCGCCACTGGGTCATGGGCGTCTGGCTGGGCAACGACGACAACAGCCCCACGGGATCCACCAGTGCCCTGGCTGCCCAGCTGTGGGGCGAAATCATCCGCAACGCCGGCCGCGGCAGCACCACCGGCGACCCCCGCGGATGAGCCGCGGCCGGCTGCTGCTGCTGCTGGCGCTGGTGCTCGGGGCCCTGCTGGCCGTCTCGCTGGTGCTGCAGACCCTGCAGTCCCTGGTCTGGCAGCTCAGCTACTGGCTGCCCCCGGGGCTGGTGGGGCCGTTGCTGCTGGTGCTGCTGGCCGCGCTGGTGGTGGTCGCCTGGCCGCTGCTGGCCCCCTGGCTGCGGACCCCAAGGCGCACGGGCTCCGGCCAGGGCAGGCGTCCGCCTCCGGGCAATCGTCAGGAGGCGGCCCGTCAGCAGCTGGAGGCGATCGATCGCCAGCTGCAGATGGTCGACGATGCCATCGCCCGCGAGGCCCTGGCCGGCCGGCATCGGGAGGTGGCCGACTCCCTCGATCGTGGCGATCTGCTGGTGGTGGTCTTCGGCACCGGGTCCAGCGGCAAGACCTCGCTGATCCGTGCCCTGCTCGATGAACCGGTGGGACAGGTGGGGGCGGCCATGGGCTCCACCGATGGTGTGGACACCTACCGCCTGCAGCTGCAGGGGGTCAGTCGAGCCCTGCGCCTGCGCGACACACCGGGGATCCTGGAGGCCGGCAGCGAGGGTGTCGCGCGGGAGGAGAGGGCCCGGGGGGAGGCCGCGAGGGCCGACCTGCTGCTGTTCGTGGTGGATGGGGACCTGAGGTCCAGCGAAGCCGAGGTGCTGCGGGGGCTGGCGAGCCTGGGCAAGCGGTTGCTGCTGGTGCTCAACAAGTGTGATCTGAGGGGCGAGGCCGAAGAGCGCCGCCTGCTCACCCAGTTGCGCCGCCGCTGCGAGGGAATCCTCGCTCCGGAGGATGTGGTGCCGGCCAGCAGCGCCCCCCAGACCATCCCTCGACCGGGCCGGCGCCCCCTGCAGCCCCTGCCCGAGATCGCTGCCTTGCTGCGACGGCTGGCTCAGGTGCTGCGGGAGGAGGGGGAGGAGCTGCTGGCCGACAACCTGTTGCTCCAGAGTCGCCAGCTGGCGGATGCCTCGCAGCAGCTGATCGATGGCCAGCGCCGCCGCCAGGCCGAGGCCATCGTCACCCGCTACGGCTGGATCGCCTCGGGTGTGATCGCCGTCACCCCCCTGCCGGGGCTGGATCTGCTCGGAACCGCTGCCGTGAATGCCCAGATGGTTGTCGAGATCGGCCAGGTCTTCGGTGTGACCATGACCCGTGAGGAGGGCCGCGCGCTAGCCCTCTCCCTGGGGCGGACCCTGGCCAGCCTGGGGGTGGTGCAGGGCGGTGCCGGCCTGGTGGCTGCAGGTCTCAGCTTGCATCCGCTGGGCCTCGCCGTCAGCAAGGCGGTGCAGGCCGTGACGGCGGCCTTTCTGACACGGCTGGCGGGTCGCAGTTTCATCACCTACTTCAGCCAGCATCAGGATTGGGGCGACGGCGGCATGGCCGAAGTGGTGCGGCGGCAGTACGACCTCGATCGCCGGGAAACGGCCCTCAGGTCATTCCTTCAGGCGGCACTGGAGCAAGTGGTGGAGCCCCTGCGGCGGCGGGAGCGACAGCTGCCGCCCCAGCCAGGGCCTCGGGGGGCGGAGGTTGCAGCGGACCGGGACGGTCCAGCACCAGAACCAGGGCGAGGTAGGCCAGGGCCAGAACCACCGAGACCACGCCGGTGACCACGGCCACCCAGCGGCTGCGCGGATCCGGGGGCGATGGAGTCATCGGCTCACCTCAGCCATCGCGCTGCTGCAGAGCAGGTCTGCTAGCCGCTGGATGTGTTGAGCGGAGGTGTAGGGGTTGCCGAACACCGCCTTGAGCAACGGTTGACCCTCCACATCCGGCCGCGACAGCCAGAACCCTTCCTCCAGGAGACGCCGGTGGGTGGCATCCCGCCAACGGCGCCGATCGCGGCTGCCGCCCGGCGCCGCGATCGCCACGAGATGCAGATCACCGGCCAGGCAAGGCAGAGCCGTGCCGGCCAGGGCTGATCGCAGGCTGGCGGCGCGTGCCATGGCAGCACCGATCAGGTCCGAGATGCCCGTCAGCCCCAGATGCCGCAGACAGAGCCAGAGTTTGAGCACCTCGGCGCCACGGGTTCCCTGCAATCCCAGCTCACCCCCCTGAACGCCCCCCAGGGGAGCTTCCATGTAGGGAAGCCCCGTGGCGAAGGACGCTTCGAGATGACTGGGATGCCGCAACAGCAGCAGCGATGACGGTTTGCTGACCCCCAGCAGTTTCTGGGGGTTGAGGGTGACCGAGTCGGCCCTCTCCAGCCCCCGCACCCGCCAGCGATGGTCCTCCACGAGGGCACAGACGGCACCGATGGCACCGTCGACATGGAACCAGAGGCCATGGTCACGGCAGAGATCGGCCAGATCCGAGAGGGGGTCGACCAGCCCCTGCACCGTCGTTCCGGCGGTGGCCACAAGCGCCAGCACCGGCCGTCCCTGGCGCTGCAGATGCTGGAGGGTTTCGGCGACCCTGGCGGGATCGAGACGACCATCGGTCCCGGCCGGCACCGCCACCAGGGCATCGCTGGGCAGGCCCATCACTCCCAGGGCCTTGGCCAGGGAGACATGGGCACCGGCACCGGCGACCAGCACGGCCCGCGGATCGTGGGCCAGGCCCGCCGCCCTGCGGGCGCAGACCAGGGCCATGAGGTTGCTGAGGCTGCCGCCGCTGGCCGGCACCCCCGAGGCCTGGGGACCGAGGCCGATGCGCTGGGCGAGCCAACGGCACAGCCCCCGTTCAAGGCGACTGAGGGAGGGCGACAGTTCTTCGGCGAGGAGGTTGTTGTTGAGCCCGGCGGCCAGCAGCTCGGCCGCCATCGAAACGGTCAGGGCCGGTGGATCGAGGTGGGCCAGGGCGCCGGGATGATTGGGTCGGAAGGCCCCACCCATCAGCCCCTGGAGATCGCTCAGCAGACGCTGCTCGGACAGCGGTCCGGGTTCGGGTTCGGCCGGGGGCTGCAGGCTCAGCAGCGGCCGCACCCCCTGGTCAGCAGCCTCCGCCAGCCATCGTCCCAGCAGGCCGGTGCAGTCGTGCAGGAAGCTGACCAGGGCCTCGTCCACCCCATGGGGCGCCGCAAACGGCGACAGTGCGGTGGAGTGGCCTTCGGCGGAGGAGAGCACCAATGCGGGCGTCCGGGACGGAATCATTGTCCGCCTTCGCAGAGGGCGGCCTGGAACTGTGGATGAAACGGCTGCTGAGGCGTGCGGCGGCGGCGGCCGACCGGGGTGAGGTGCCGGTGGCGGCGGTGGTGCTTGATCCGCGGGGACGGGCCATCGGCTGGGGCAGCAACCGCCGCGAAAGCGATGCTGACCCCCTGGGCCATGCCGAACTGCAGGCCCTGGCGCAAGCGGCACGACTGCGCCAGGACTGGCGCTTCAACGGTCACACCCTGCTGGTGACCCTGGAGCCCTGCCCCATGTGCGCCGGCGCACTCGTGCAGGCGCGGATGGGGAGGGTGGTCTTCGGCGCGGCGGACCCGAAACGGGGTGCCCTGGGCAGCTGCCTGGATCTGAGCCGCTCCCCCACGGCCCACCACACCATGGAGGTTCGGGGTGGGGTCTGTGGGAGTGCCTGTCAGCAACAGCTGCAGGCCTGGTTCAGGCAGCGACGGCGCCGGAACGGAACGCCGGCAGCTCATCTTCCAGAAGATTGAGCAACCGGTCCACGTTCTCTGGCGTGCTGTTGTAGCCCATCAGACCCACCCGCCAGACCTTGCCGGCCAGGGCGCCAAGACCACCCCCGATCTCCACCCCATGGCGGTTGAGCAGGTGCAGGGCAAAGGCCTTGCCGTCAACTCCCTCCGGGATGCGGACGGTGGTGAGGGTCGGCAGACGCAGCTCGTGGGCCACATGCAGCTGAAGGCCGAGGGATTCCATGCCGGCCCAGAGCCTCTCGCTGTTGCGGCGATGGCGGGCCCAGGCCTGGCCCAGCCCCTCTTCACACACAAGACGCAAGGCCTCCCGCAGGCCGAAGTTCATGTTCACCGGTGCGGTGTGGTGGTAGGTGCGCTCTTTGCCCCAATACGACTTGAGGCCGGACATGTCGAGGTACCAGTTCGGCACCTTGCCGCGACGGCGATCCAGCTTGGCCTCGGCCCTGGGTCCCATGGTGAAGGGACCGAGCCCGGGAGGGCAGCTGAGGCCCTTCTGGCTGCAGCTGTAGGCGAGATCGACTCCCCAGGCGTCCAGCTTCAGCGGGACGGCACCGAGCGAGGTGACCGTGTCCAGCAGCAGCAGACAGTCGTGCTGTCGGCAGAGCTCTCCGACCCCCTCGAGGGGTTGGCACACGCCGGTTGACGTCTCGGCGTGCACAAGGGCCAGCAGGGAGGGGCGATGGGTCTCGAGGGCCGAGGCGATGGCCTCAAGGCTGATGGCCTCCCCCCAGCTGGGGGATTCGATGGTGTGCACGACAGCCCCGTAGCGGCTGCACATGTCGACCAACCGGAGCCCGAAGTAGCCGATCACCCCGACCACCACCGTGTCACCGGCCTCCACCACGTTGGCGATCGTGGCCTCCATGGCGGCGCTGCCGGTGCCGCTCACAGGAATGGTGATGCGGTTGTCGGTCTGCCAGACGTAGCGCAGCATCTCCTGCACCTCGGTCATCAGCTCGAGGTACAGGGGATCGAGATGGCCCAGGGGAGGACGGCTGAGGGCTTCCAGCACCGTGGGATGGGCATTGGAGGGGCCAGGGCCGAGCAGCAGGCGCTCGGGTGTGGCGATGCCCTCCAGATGCAGGCGATGAGACTCATCCACGGACTCGACGGGGGAGGAGAGCGGGGAGAGTGTCACGCGGTCAGCAGGCGATTGGCGAACAAGGATAGTGACCGACGCTTACAGGCCGATCACGCTGATGGGGGCCAGGCCCCGGGCAATGTGTTCAAACGGTGCCCTCACAGCACTCACGTCGCCAAGACCCTGGGCCTGCAGCAGCTCCTGGAGCACATCGGCCATGAGCAGGATGCCCCTGGCGGTGGCGCCGGTCGGCACGCCCAGGGACTTGTAGGTGTCGTCGAGACCGTTCAGCACCCGCTCGTCGAGCATGCGGGTGTCGTCGGCCACGAGCGCGTAGGAGGCGTAGCGCAGGAAATAATCGAGGTCCCGCAGACAGGCCGCCAGTCGGCGGGTGGTGTAGGCGTTGCCCCCGGGCAGCAGCAGTTCGGGATCAGCCAGCCATAGCCGCTGGCTGGCCTCCCTCACGATCGTGGCGGCTTCACGGTTGATGAGCTCCACGGCCGCCAGCCGAGCTGCGGCATCGGCGTAGAAACGCTCCATCCGTCCGATGGCGCCGGTGTCCAGATAACGGCCGAGTTGGTCATAACGACCGATGAGTGCCGTGATCGCGTCCTGCATGCCGGTGCGTCCAGTGTGCGGAAGCTAGCACTTGAAAATCGCAGGACCCCTGCAGGGGCAAGGCTTCCAGCCGATCTGACAGAAACGGTTACGTGGCGCCGTGACCACGGCCCCCGGCGGAATCCGCTGAAATAGGCACCGAATTCCCCGATCCATGCGCGACCTCCCGGCCCAGTTCGCCTATCGCAGCCTCCAGCAGGGCAAGAGCCTGTTCGGTGTGGCCCACAAGCAGGCCAGCACAGCGCTGATGGAACTGGTTGCCCCGGGCGCCTCGACTCCGACCCTGGCGGTCGGCCCCGACCTGCTCCAGACCTTGCAGCGTCGCATGGACCGGCTGCTGGAGAGGGACTGGCAGGAGGCCAGCGAGGGCCTCTATCCGCGGGAGATCCTCTTTGATGCCCCCTGGGGAGAATGGTTGCTGCGGTACCCCCTGATCTGGCTTGATCTGCCTGCGATCTGGGCACGGCGTCAGCGCCGGGATGTGCGCGACCTGCCCGTGGAGGTCGACGGCAGCGCATTTCCTGACTACTACCTCCAGAACTTTCATCACCAGACGGATGGATACCTCAGCGACCGTTCAGCGGAGCTGTACGACCTGCAGGTGGAGATCCTCTTCAATGGCACCGCCGATGCGATGCGGCGCAGGATCCTCCGCCCCCTGGCGCAATCCCTGCGGGGGCTGAACCGGCCCCGCATCCTCGATGTGGCCACCGGTACCGGCCGCACGCTGCAGCAGATCCAGGCGGCACGGCCGGAGGCCTCGCTGGTTGGCATCGACCTGTCGGAGGCCTACCTGCGTCAGGCGGCGCGCCGCCTGAACCGGCAACAGGGGGTGCTGCCGCAGCTGCTCCAGGGGAATGCTGAGGACCTCCCCTTCCGGGATGCCAGTTTTGATGCTGTCACCTGCGTGTTCCTGCTGCACGAGCTGCCGGCCGAGGCCCGGTCGGCGATGTTGCGGGAATGCCGGAGGGTGCTGCGTCCCGGCGGCCGGCTGGTGCTGGCGGATTCGATCCAGCTGGCCGATGCCCCCGACTGCGCCACGGTGCTTGAGAACTTCCGCCGGGTGTTCCATGAGCCTTATTACCGGCATTACATCAGCGACGACCTCGAAACCAGGATCACGGAGGCCGGCCTGCAGCTGCAGGGGGCCGAATCGTGGTTCATGACCCGCGTCTGGTGGGCAGACCGCGGCAGCGACGACTAAACCCTATAGATCAGATTTCGGATGGGGAATACAATCTGAAGCAAAGTTGAAAGGTTCGGCATGAACCGCTTAACTGACCCTGTCTCCAGTGGGTGCCGATGACCAACCCGTTCCGGGTCCGCTGGCTTGAGGGCTGGACCTTCCAGACCGTTCTGCTGGGAGGCCGCCCTGTGGTCGAGGCCCATGGCTACGGCATCTGCCTGCGCACCGACCTCCTGGAGGGGGAAAGCCCCCGCGATGCCGCCGATCGCCTGGTGCTCGAAGAGGACCGCCGCCGTCGGTCCCTGCGCAATGCCTGGAAGCGCGGACCCCAGCATCTCTTGCACGCCGTCATCGACGGCGATCACGTATCGGACCGCGAGCCAGTCGCCGCTGACACCCCCAGGGTGGATCAGCAACTGCAGAAAGAGCTGTGCCTTTCACCGCGGCAAGAGGTGATGCAGGGCCTCGGCCGCTAACAGGCCACAGCCACCCCAGCGCAGCACCACCCAGAATCTTTCGCCGCCGTTGGGTTCCAGCGGCAGATGATCGCTCAGCACCTGGCGGAGCCAGCGTTGGCGCTGGAGCTGTCGGCGCTGCCTGCACCCTGCGGGCCCTGCCTGGGCTCCGAAACGGAGCAGACGGTCGAGCACGGCCAGATGGTGCAGCATCCGCACCGGGGCCCTCGTGCGCTTCATGATGGACACCGTCGCCGATCAGGACCATGCCCCTCTGGCCCGAGGAGGTCCAGGCCGATGCCAGGCTGCTGCATGAGCAGTTGCGGCTGGGGGATCGGGACTGGCACCGCTGGAAAGCGGACGCCGATCGCCGCGCCGCCGAGCAGCTGGCTGCCGCGCTTGCACAGCTGCTGCAAGGTCGGCCTGACGAGGCCGAGGCCCTCACCGACAGCGCCCTGCGCTGGTTGCGACGGGAGCAACGGGATCCGGGTTGTCCCCGTCATGGTTCCGGACATTCCTGACGCCGCTTGGCCAGCTGCACCCGGGTGCCCCGGGGGCTCCAGCGGATGTCGTCAAAGCACTGGCGAATCAGGTAAAGACCACGCCCGGAGGGCGCATCCGGCATCTCCGGGAGGTGAAAACATCGGCATTCGGTGGGGATGCCGGGTCCTTCGTCCTGGATCTGCCACACGTACCAGCCACTGAGCAGGATGCGCCTGACCCGCAGCGACTTGCGGGGATCCTCCCGGTTGCCGTGGCGCACAGCATTGACGAGAGCCTCCTGGAGACCCAGGCGCAGCAACTCACGATCCTCGTCTGGAACCGGCTCGAGCAGCACCTCCAGCAGGGCATGGAGCTGCAGCGTTGAAGGAGTGATGAACAGGCTCCAGCTCAGGCCGGAGGACGGTCGTGGCGACAGACCATGACGCATGTCAGGGGCTCCGGGCCTTGCCGATCCTATCGAGACAGGGCGGGCCCGTCGATTCCCGGATGGCGCAGCAGGGCGTCCATCACCCGCACCCCCCGCAGCTGGTTCACCAGCGGAAGGTGGCCTTCCGGAGCCTCGAGACTCCAGGTGAAGGCCGTCGGGTATCGGGTCCATATCCCCTCCGATTTCCAGCCGAGCAGGGGCCACAGCCGTTCCCAGCGCTGCTCGCACTGCTGCCAGAGGCGCCGTTGCACCCTGAAGCCGTAACGCCCCTGCGAATAGAACCACCACAGATGATCAATGGCATCGAGGTCGGCCGGGGCGATCGGCGCCACTTCACTGAAGTAGACGTAACCGCGGCGCTCAGCGCCGGGGCCGGCCAGGCGCCTCAGCAGGGTGCTGGTGATCCGGTCGGCCTCCTCCCACTGTTGCTGCACCAGGGCCTGCTGAAGTGCCGCCGCCAGGTCCGCTTCGCTGGACTGAACCCTGAGGCATCCCGAGGGCCAGCGCTGATCCAGCAGCCGCCTCTGCTCGGGATCCTCGGCCAGGAGCTGCAGCAGCGATCCCCAGGCCCAGTCGCGGGGGTCGGGGCCATCGGCGCCGATGGCGCTCCAGATCGAGGGCTGCAGCTCAGCGCCCAGGGCTCTGAGGCGTCCCCAGTCCCGCCGCCGCTGACGCTCGCCGGCGGCGAGGAACCGTTGCAACGCTGGGGACGCGGTGGCACCGCTGGCGGTCGGGGCGGGGCTGGGACCGGTCAACATGAAGTCTTGGCCAGCCTCCAGTATCGCAGCGGCCTGGGGTGGATCGGATGGACGTCACTCGACCGGTCGAGCGCTTTCTGCAGGGGCAGGGGGTGGTGGTGGACGTGCGCAGTCCTGCCGAGCACCAGCAGGGGCATATCCCGGGCGCCGTCAACCTGCCCCTGTTTGATGACGACGAACGGGCCCGGGTGGGGACGGTGTTCAAACAGGAGGGGCGGAATGCTGCCGTGCGCCTGGGTCTGGCCATCACCGGTCCTCGCCTGGCCGGCTGGGGCGAGCGTCTGACGCAGCTGGCCGTGAACGGTCCGCTGCGGATCTACTGCTGGCGTGGCGGTCTGCGCAGCGGCAGTGTCGCCTGGCTGGCCGCCACCCTCGGCCTGGACCATTGCCTGCTCGCCGGTGGGTACAAGGGCTTCCGCCAGTGGGTTCTGGCCGAGGTCGCCCGGTCGCGGCGGCTGACCTTGCTCGGGGGCAGCACCGGCTGCGGCAAAACGGAGGTGCTCCAGGCCCTGCGCCGGCTGGGCCAGCCCGTGGTCGACCTGGAGGCCCTGGCGAACCACAGGGGCAGCAGTTTCGGGGGCCTCGGTCTCGGACCCCAGCCGAGTGGGGAGGCCTTTGAAAATGCCCTGGCCTGGACCTTCCGCGACCCTCCCCCATGCCAGGCGGAGTGGGTGGAGGCCGGAAGTGCCCAGGTGGGACGCTGCCGCATCCCC
>CAZWFG010000015.1:0-22695 GCA_964632245.1 uncultured Synechococcus sp.
GGGACGCATCCCCGAGGCGCATGATCGAGCCCTTGCCGAAGTTGCGCTCGATCTGATTGAGCACCAGACCAAGAGCCTTGTCCCGCTCGGCGGCGGAAGGGGTCGCACCCTGGGAAGCCCTGGAATCGACGGACATGGTGAAGAAGCAGCGAAGGGTCGGGAGCAGTGTCGTCATCGGAGCATGGCCGGATGGACCGGCTCCCTTCTGATGAAGTCCCCGGATCGGGGCTCGCGTCACCGCCGGAAGAGCGGCGGACACCGGATTAGTTCAGATGTATTGTACCCCCAGGTCACCAGTTGGCCAGGGGGGTCTGCAGATCTTCAGGACGCAGCACCGCGATCGATGCCGGCACCCGTTCCATGTCATCGGCAAGCAGGTAGCCCCAGCTCGCCAGAAAGCCTCGCACCCGCTCCAGGCCTGGATGCTGCTGCATCTCCAGCAATGACGCGAGCCGGTCCTCCAGGAAGTTGACCGTGGCCCGAGGGGGAAGTGTTGGCAGCAACCTGGCCAGCACGCCGGGCTTGGGGCCGTCCTCCCGGCCATGCACCTCCTCGGGCCTCAGGCCATGGCGGCAGAGGAGTTCAGCGGTGAAGGAGGCGCTCTTGGTGGTGAGCACCCGCCAGGGAGTTCCCGCCTCCTGGAGTCCCTCCAGAAAGCTCAGCATCCAGGGGTAGGGGCGATGCAGGGCCAGCCAGCTCTGGCGTTCCCGGAGAAGCGCGTCCTGCCGGACCTCGTCAAGACCTGCCTCCAGGCGGGATCGCTCCCAGCCCAGCGCCAAAAGCGCCTGCTGCAGGCTGGCCCCATAGGCCGCAGAAAACGCCGCAGGGGGAGGGCCGAGGCCACCGATCGATGCGGCCAGGATCGGCATCTCCCAGCCCCCCAGGACGTGGGGCCGCAGGGCCCTGAAGGTCTGCGGAACCGCCTCCGGCAGGGCCGCAAGACGCCGATCCAGTCGGATGGCACACCGGCGCGCCGCCCACCAGTACTCGTCCATTCCGTCGATGATGACGCCGTCGAAATCTGAGACGAGCACGACTGAACCTGAAAACTGGGTCGCTAGGATTCGAACCTAGGAATGGCGGGACCAAAACCCGCTGCCTTACCGCTTGGCGACGACCCATCGGTTTGAGGATCACGGGATCCTCGGATGGGGCGGCGGATCACTCCGCTGCCGCTCACTATCAAGCCATACGGTGTGGCCAGGCGTCAAACCCCCGGCCTGCCGCATCGACGCAGCAGTCGGGCGAGAGCCCTCTGCACCTGGTCTGGACTGTCCGCCTTGATGACGTGAATGGGCACCGCAGCCCGCCGGGCGCGACGGCGGATGTCAGGCTGAAGGCCGAGCTGGAGGGGGGCCGCGAGGACGGCATCGGCCCCCTCGGGCTCCTCGACAAGCCGCACATCAAACCCCAGGCGCAGGGAGGCCTCCTGCAGCCGCTGTGGGGAAATCCCGCAGCAGAAGACCCGAAACGGCGCAGCTGCCGGGCCGGGAACGGGCTGGAGCAGCATGGGCGGCACCGGGCGGGAGGGCACCGATCGGGCGGCCCGGATCTCCAGACGGCCGTCGGAAGCCACGGCCCGAACCTCGGGGCGGGGGGACTCTCCCAGCAGGAGACGGTCAACGCTGGTGGCGACATCAGGATGAACCAGCCAGCGGGTGCGGCTCTGAAGTTCCACCGCCAGGGGGAAAGTGGGATCCGCGGCCCGCTCCAGCACCGCCTTCCGACTTCTTCGACGGCGGGCCTCGTCATCACCAAGGGTCACGGTCTGGATGCCCCCCAGAAGGTCCTGGAGGGAGGGGTTGCGCAGCAGGTTGGCCAGTTCGTTTCCATGGGCCGTGGCCACCAGCTGCACGCCCCGCTCCGCAATGGTGCGGGCAGCCCTGGTCTCCGCCTCGGTGCCGATCTCATCGATGACGATGACTTCGGGCATGTGGTTCTCGACGGCCTCGATCATGACCCGGTGCTGCAGACCCGGGCGGGGCACCTGCAGCCGTCTTGCCCGGCCGATGGCGGGATGGGGGATGTCACCGTCACCGGCAATCTCGTTGCTGGTGTCGATCACCACCACCCTCCGGGCCAGATCATCGGCCAGCACCCTGGCGATCTCACGCAGGGCGGTGGTCTTGCCGACGCCGGGGCGCCCCAGCAGCAGCATCGACTGTCCCGAATCCAGCAGGTCGCGCACCATCGCCACAGTGCCGAACACCGCCCGCCCCACCCGGCAGGTCAGCCCCACAACAGCACCCGAGCGGTTCCGCAGGGCGCTGATGCGATGCAGGGTTCCTTCGATGCCGGCCCGGTTGTCGGGACCGAAGCTCCCAAGACGGTCCGCCACCCAGGCCAGGTCCTCGCGGACGATCGGGGCCAGATCCAGGACCCTGGATCCCTGGCTGGTGCGCAGCTCCGGGAGGCGCCCGAGATCCATCACAACCTCCAGCAGCGCCTCCCCATCGCGCACGGCGGCAATGGCGCCCTGGAGGCGGGGAGGCAGGCAGTCGATGAGCCGCTGCAGGTCATCCGTGACGCGATGCTCACGGATGGTGACGTCCCAGACCCCCGACACGCGGGTTCCTCCGGTGGTTGACCTCGATCGGGTCTAGCAGTCCAGGGATCGCTCCTGTGCCTCCCAGAGACCGCAAAGCTGTGCGAGGGCCGACGGCCAAAGGTCAGGACAGTCGAGCAGGCGTCGCCCACGGGCCTCGGCCTGGTCCAGCCAGGCCCCGAGCAGGGTTCTGGCACTGCTGCCGTAGGCCACCCCCGCCGCCCCCCCGGCGCCCGGCGGCATCGCCAGGCCCTCGCGCTCCAGGAGGGGCAGCGTGGCGGCGTTGGTGCCTCCCGCCAGCTGGATCGGCCCGGGCGGAAGGCGATCACGCCAACGGCTGAAAAGGGCCACGGAGGCCCGGGCAGCGCCCGCACCGAGGTCCCCGGACATGGGTCTGCCGTCGAGCTGCCACAGGGGCTGCCAACCGCGGGCCCTCACGAGCGGGAAAAGACTCCACAGGTAGGCGCCGAACGTCGGCACCCCGGCGGCGGGGTCGGCGGGGGTCTCCGCACAGCTGACCGCCACACGGCGCAGGGGGACACCGGAGCTGGCCAGCTGATCAAGGCGGCGGGCAAAGGGCTCGGTGCGCCCCTGGCGGGTGTGGATTTCGACGGCGTCGGGACGCAGCTGCCGCAGTCCCTCGACCACGGCCTCGCCATCCAGCTCGATGGGAGTCTCGACGATCAGACCGAGGGGGCAGACCGCCGGACAACGACCACAGCCGTAGCAACGGTCCTCCAGGATGCCGCCATGGGGCCCGATGGCACGGGCAGGACAGACCCGCGCACAGGGACGGGGGCAGGTGGCAGGACAGCGCTCAGGGTCGAAGGCAGCCTTGCGGAAATGGGGATCCTCACCGTCGTTCAGGCTCACCATCAACCATGGAGAGCGGGTGACGCCTTGCGCGAAGGCCCAATCGATCCCGCGGCGCACAGCCGCGACCGCTGCGGGATGGAAGGCGACGTCGAGACAGTGGGCACCACCGAGGGTGGTCAGACCAGCGAGGTCCTCAAGGGCTGCCAGATCGTGGTTCCCGGCACCCCCGATCCACTTGCGCCAGCGGCCGCGTGAAAGGGCCAGCTCGGGGGCAGACCAGGATTCAGTCGTCGCTGGCGGCATCAAGAGGGCTCCAGCGCAGGACACGGGCACCGCCCATCTCGACAACCATGAACAGGTTCTTTTCGCGACGACAAAGCGCCACCAGGCTGCGACGTTCCGCCGCAGAGAGCACCTGACCTTCGAGCAGCCAGAGCAGGACAGGCCGATCCGCAGCCAGGGCCGGCCCAAGCTGCGGCATCACCAGCTGGACATCACCGACCGCAGCCTCGTGGCCGACGCATTGGTGACCCAGATGGGGGGGGCGAACACCATGGAGGCCGAGCAGGAATGACTCGGGATCGCCAAGGCCACGGCACGTGGACAGCTGGGTGTGATAACCGGAGGCACGCAGACGCCGCAGCAACCTTGTCTCGGCTCCCCCTTCAAGGGGGGCGTAGAGGGCTAGGGCGCCAGCAGATTCCAGGTCGCGGCGGAAACCACGTCCGGTGAGCAGCAGGGGCATATCGGATGGCTTCGCTGAGAGGCAGTCTGGCAGCAACGCCAGAATGGTGGGTGCTGCCGAGGATGTTAGGATTTCCGCTTGCGTTATCGAACGCTGTGCCCGATGCCAACCGGGCCTCCAGCTGACGATGCGGACGGTGCCCTCCTGAAGCTGGGCATCGCCTCTGGCCTGAGCCGTTGATCCCTGGTGGTCACGGCCCGGGAAACCGACGATTCCTCCGTGGGCCCTTCATCGGACCTCGGATCATCGGCAGGTCCCAGCCAGGCAACCCTCCCCGAGGGACTTGCCCGGGGGGTATCCACCCCCGATCGCCATGTCTCCCGAGGCTCACCGAGCCGGACGCCAGCTGGCGAGCCGGATGTTCAGTTGGCTTGCCTCCCTAACCAATGTCCATCGGCATTCTTGGGAAGAAATTGGGCATGTCCCAATTCTTCGACGATGAAGGCAGGTCCGTCCCGGTCACCCTGATCGAGGCAGGCCCCTGTCGGATCACCCAGGTCAAGACACCCGCCACGGACGGCTACAGCGCCGTTCAGATCGGGTTTGGCGACATTCGTGAAAAACTTGTAAACCGACCTGCCATGGGTCACTTGAACAAGTCTGGCAGCGAACCGCTGCGGCACCTCAAGGAATACCGCGTCGGAGACACCGACGGTCTCCAGATGGGCAGCCAGGTGACCGTGAGTTCCTTCGAAGCAGGACAGAAGGTCGACATCAGCGGCGACACCATCGGCAGGGGTTTTGCTGGCTACCAGAAGCGCCACGGCTTCAGCCGCGGCCCCATGAGCCACGGCTCCAAGAACCACCGGGAACCGGGATCGACCGGAGCGGGTACGACACCAGGCCGAGTGTTTCCAGGTAAACGCATGGCCGGTCGTTACGGGGGATCGCAGATCACAGCCAAGGGACTGCTCATCCTGAAGGTGGACGAAGAGAACAATCTGCTCGTGGTCAAGGGGTCGGTCCCCGGGAAGCCAGGAGCCCTGCTCAGCATCCGACCCGCCCGGCGGGTTGGTGACAAGGTCAGCAAGTGAGGGAGGACACAATGGTCAATTGCACTGTTCACGACTGGCAAGGCAAAGAGAGCGGCAAGGCCTCGATTGAGCTGGCCGTCGCCCGCGAAGCATCCGCCAACGATCTCGTCCATCGGGCCGTGGTCCGACAACTGGCCCATGCCCGTCAAGGCACAGCCAGCACCCTGACACGTGCCGAAGTTCGTGGGGGTGGACGGAAGCCCTACAAGCAGAAGGGGACGGGGCGAGCCCGCCAAGGGTCCATTCGGACTCCCCTGCGTCCGGGGGGCGGCATCGTGTTCGGCCCGAAACCACGGAGTTACAGCGTGGGCATGAACCGCAAAGAACGCCGGCTGGCATTGCGCACAGCCTTGATGAGCCGGCATGGGGACATGATTGTGGTGAAACCCTTCGCAGAGCAGCTCACCACACCCAAAACCAAGGATGTGGTGGCGGCACTCGAGCGCTGGGGGGCTGGCGACGGGCAACGGGTTCTCATGATCCTGGCTGAAATGCCTGACAGCATCCGCCTTTCAGTGAGGAATCTGCCCAACCTCAAGCTGATCGGCGCCGACCAGCTGAACGTCTTTGACTTACTCAACGCCCAGAAGCTTGTCGTCAGTGAAGATGCCCTAGTGAAGATCCAGGAGGTGTACGGAAATGGCTGAACGTTTCACCAACCGTCTAGCGGATGTAATCCGCAGACCACTGATCACAGAGAAGGCCACCCGTGCCCTTGAACTGAATCAGTACACCTTTGAGGTGGACCCAAGGGCGGACAAGCCCACCATCAAAGCAGCCGTCGAGGAGCTGTTCAGCGTGAAAGTCATCGGCATCAGCACGATGAATCCACCTCGACGCAGCCGTCGGGTGGGGCGGTTCGCCGGCCACAGAGCCCAAGTCAAGAAGGCCGTGGTTCGCCTGGCGGAAGGCAACACGATCCAGCTTTTCCCTGAGTCCTGAGGAACATCAATCATGGGAATCCGCACTTTTCGTCCATACACCCCTGGCACACGAACCAGGGTCGTCAGTGATTACAGCGAGATCACTCGGCGCGAGCCTGAGAAGAGTCTTGTTGTTTCGCGCCACCGCCGTAAAGGTCGTAACAACCGAGGGGTGATCACCTGCCGGCACCGGGGCGGAGGTCACAAGAGGGTTTACAGGCTGGTTGACTTCCGTCGTGACAAGCATGGCGTGGTAGCGCAAGTTGCCGCGATCCAATATGACCCGAACCGGAATGCACGTCTCGCGCTGCTCTATTACAGCGATGGAGAAAAGCGCTACATCCTGCATCCAGCAGGCCTGAGCGTGGGTCAGCGGGTGGTTTCAGGACCAGACGCACCGATTGAGACAGGCAATGCGCTGCCCTTGTCTGCCATTCCCCTTGGTTCAAGCGTGCACAACGTTGAACTTTATGCAGGCCGGGGAGGCCAGATGGTCAGGACAGCCGGCGCCAGCGCCCAGGTCATGGCGAAAGAAGGTGACTACGTTGCCCTCAAGCTCCCCTCGACAGAGGTCAGGCTGGTCCGACGTGAGTGTTACGCCACGCTTGGAGAAGTCGGCAACGCAGAGGTCAGGAACACAAGCCTTGGCAAGGCCGGCAGAAAGCGCTGGAAGGGACGTCGTCCCGAGGTCCGGGGAAGTGTGATGAACCCCTGCGATCACCCCCATGGTGGGGGTGAGGGGCGAGCTCCGATCGGTCGATCCGGTCCCGTCACTCCGTGGGGCAAGCCGGCACTGGGTCTCAAAACCCGAAAACGGAACAAGCCCAGCAACAGGTTCGTTCTCCGCAAACGGAGGCGGACATCCAAGCGCAGCCGAGGAGGCCGCGACTCCTGATGATCCACCTGCTCTCGCCGACATCCTGAAACACCATGGGACGATCACTCAAAAAAGGACCCTTCGTAGCCGACAGCCTGTTGCGCAAACTGGAGAAGAACAATGCCGCCGGGGAAAAGCCGGTCATCAAGACCTGGTCAAGAGCCTCGACAATCCTGCCGCTCATGATCGGCCACACGATTGCTGTCCACAACGGCAAGGCCCACGTGCCCGTTTACGTGACCGAACAGATGGTCGGCCACAAGTTGGGAGAATTTGCTCCAACACGCTCCTTCCGGGGGCACATCAAGGACAAGAAAGGAGCACGCTGACATGGCCACATCAACCGCCGATCGCCAAGCCCTGGCCCATGCCCGCTACGTTCGAGGATCCGTATCAAAAGTGCGGCGAGTGCTCGATCAGATCCGGGGAATCTCCTATCGGGAGGCACTCATCATGCTTGAGTTCATGCCCTACCGATCAACAGGACCAATCACAAAAGTCCTCCGATCAGCCGTAGCCAATGCCGAACACAACATGGGGATGGATCCGGCCACGCTGATCATCAGTCAGGCCAGTGCAGACATGGGTCCGTCCATGAAGCGCTTCAGACCCAGAGCCCAAGGCAGAGCCTACGCAATCAAAAAACCCACCTGCCACATCTCCATTGGTGTGGCCCCCAAAGCCACCTGAGGACGCCAAATCATGGGACACAAGATAAACCCGACCGGCCTCAGGCTCGGCATCACCCAAGAACATCGGTCTCGATGGTACGCACCTCCGCGTACCTATCCAACTCTCCTGCAGGAAGACGAGCGAATCCGAAAGTTCGTCAACAAGAAGTATGCATCTGCAGGGATCAGCAGCATCCACATTGCCCGCAAGGCTGATCAGATTGAGGTGGAGTTAAAGACTGCCCGACCCGGAGTGCTGGTCGGACGCCAAGGCAGTGGGATTGAGGATCTAAGGGTCGGAATCCAGAAGACACTTGGCGATGCAAGCCGACAGGTGCGCATCAACGTTGTTGAAGTTGAACGTGTCGACGCCGACGCTTACCTTTTAGCCGAATATATTGGCCAGCAACTTGAGAAGCGAGTCGCTTTTCGACGGGTGATCAGGATGGCAGTTCAGCGCGCACAGCGCGCTGGAGTCATGGGTTTGAAGATTCAAGTCGGTGGCCGACTCAACGGTGCTGAAATCGCCAGAACCGAATGGACGCGCGAGGGGCGCGTTCCCTTGCATACACTCCGCGCAGACATTGATTACGCCACCAAAGTAGCAAGCACCACCTATGGAGTCCTGGGCATCAAGGTCTGGGTCTTTAAGGGAGAAGTCCTTCCAGGCCAAAAGGAACAAGTTCCCGTAGGCGCTGCGCCACGACGCAAGACTGCACGTCGAGCCCAAGACTTTGAAGACCGCTCTAACGAGGAATGAGGAGAACTAAATCATGCTGAGTCCACGTCGCGTCACATTTCGAAAGCAACAGCGGGGTCGCATGCGGGGCATCGCCACTCGCGGAAACACCATCGCATTCGGAACATTTGCACTTCAGGCCCAGGAGTGTGGATGGATCACCTCCAGACAGATTGAAGCAAGCCGTCGAGCCATGACTCGCTACACCAAACGGGGTGGCAAGATCTGGATTCGGATCTTCCCCGACAAACCGGTCACCATGCGGGCCGCAGAAACACGAATGGGATCTGGCAAAGGCAACCCTGAATTCTGGGTGGCTGTCATCAAACCCGGTCGGATCTTGTTTGAGATCGGAGGGCCCGAAATCACCGAGGAGACGGCAAAAGAAGCAATGCGCTTGGCCCAGTACAAACTCCCAGTCAAAACCAAATTCATTGTCAAAGATAATGAAGCAGCGGACGCATCACAGTTGATCACCACGCAACAAGAGGAGGTCTCCTGACCATGGCACTTGAAATGTCCGATGTGCGGAAGCTATCTGACAGCGACATCAGCGAACAAATCAACGGTATTCGCCGTGAGTTGTTTGATCTCCGCTTCCAGCAGGCTACCCGCCAACTGCAGAATCCGCACCGCTTCAAGGAAGCCCGTCGACGATTGGCTCAACTGCTGACCGTTCGCCAGCAGCGGCTTCAATCCAACAACACTCCTTGATCTTCCTAGCCATGGCAATCAAAGAAAGGGTCGGCACTGTCGTCAGCGACAAGATGGACAAAACTGTTGTGGTCGCAGTCGAAAACCGCTTCCCCCATCCCATCTACAAAAAGACAGTCAGTCGCACCACACGCTACAAAGCCCACGACGAAGACAACCGATGTCAAGTCGGGGATCGTGTCAAGATAACCGAGACAAGACCACTCAGCCGTACCAAGCGTTGGACTGTCTCTGAAATCATGACCAACTCACAGCCCACTAGTTGAGGACACGATCATGATCCAACAAGAAACTTTTCTCAATGTGGCCGACAACAGCGGCGCCAAAAGGATTCAGTGCATTCGCGTACTTGGCACCAATCGTCGGTACGCACATGTTGGCGATGTCATCGTTGCAGCTGTCAAAGATGCCATGCCAAACATGGGCGTCAAAAAGTCTGACGTCGTTAAAGCTGTCGTCGTGCGCACGCGCCATACGCTCCGGCGAGACACAGGCAATTCCATTCGTTTTGATGACAACGCCGCGGTCATCATCAACAATGACAACAACCCCAAAGGCACTCGAGTATTCGGCCCAGTGGCAAGGGAACTACGTGAACGCAACTTCACCAAGATTGTTTCTCTCGCTCCGGAGGTGATCTGACCATGAAAGCCCAAGAACGCGTAAAAATGCGGATTCGGAAAGGTGATACTGTTCAAGTAATCACCGGCAAAGACAAAGGAAAAACAGGTGAAGTCATACGAACAGTGCCGTCAGACAACCGCGTCGTCGTGCAAGGAGTTAACCTCCGGACTCGACACGTCAAACCAACACAAGAAGGGGAAAGCGGAAGGATCATCACAGAAGAAGCATCTGTGCATGCATCCAATGTGATGCTCTATTCAAAAACCCAAAAAGTCGCCAGCAGGGTCGAACTGGTTACTGATAAAGACGGCAATAAAAAGCGCCGCTTAAAAAAGACTGGCGAACTCCTCGACTAACCCCGACACGCCCCATCGCCCCTGACTCCGACCAGAGGCTTCATCCACAAAAAACCATGTCCCTCAAAACAAGCTACAGAGAGAAGATTCAGCCTAAGCTTCTGAAAGAGCTTAACTTCACCAACATCCACGAAGTTCCAAAGGTTGTCAAGGTAACCATTAATCGTGGTCTTGGTGAAGCAGCACAGAACGCTAAAGCGCTTGAGGCGTCCCTTTCAGAGATTGCAACAATCACTGGTCAAAAGCCCGTGGTGACAAGAGCCAAAAAAGCAATTGCGGGATTCAAGATCCGAGCCGGAATGCCCATTGGCATTGCGGTGACACTGAGAGGTGATCGAATGTATGCGTTTCTGGAACGGTTGATCCATCTTGCACTGCCCCGTATTCGGGACTTTCGCGGTGTTAGCGAGCGTAGTTTTGATGGACGAGGAAACTACACTTTGGGGATTCGCGAGCAGATTATTTTCCCCGAAATCTCATTTGACACAATTGACTCAATTCGGGGTATGGACATCACCATCGTGACCACGGCACGCAACGACGAAGAAGGTCGAGCCCTTCTTCGCGAGATGGGAATGCCGTTCCGCAGCAACTGATCGCCCTCTTTCACGACACCGCTATGGCCAACCACGATCCCATCTCAGACATGCTCACCCGCATTCGCAATGCATGCGAGAAGCGGCATCAGACAACACGGGTCCCAGCATCCCGCATGAGCAGAAGCATCGCAAAAGTACTCCAGCAAGAAGGCTTCATTGCAGAAATCTTGGAAGAAGGCGAAGGAGTTCAGAAAGAACTTATCCTTTCGCTCAAGTACAATGGGAAACAACGGCAACCTACAATTCGCAACGTACAGCGAGTCAGCAAGCCGGGATTGAGAATTTATAGCAACCGACGAGAGCTTCCCAAGGTTCTCGGTGGGCTTGGCGTTGCCATTATTTCAACATCAAAAGGGATCATGAGCGATAGGGATGCCCGCAAAGAAGGTGTGGGCGGTGAAGTTTTATGCTACATCTACTGAAGGAGGATCAGAAAATGTCTCGCATTGGTAAAAACCCAATTTCTGTTCCCGACAAGGTCTCCGTCAGCATTCAAGGGTTGGCCGTGACTGTCAAAGGTCCAAAGGGAGAGCTCAGCAGGACCTTGCCTGAGGGTGTTCTCATTCACCAAGACGGCTCAGAGCTAAAGGTAGAAGCCGCTGATTTGAGCAGACGTTCCAGGGAGCGTCATGGGCTCTGCAGGACACTAGTGGCCAATATGGTTGAGGGGGTTTCCAAGGGATTCATTCGCAAGCTTGAGATTGTGGGTGTTGGTTACAGAGCTACAGTCAAGGGAAAAACTCTTGTTGTCAGTGCTGGCTACAGCCACCCTGTTGAAGTTGAGCCTCCCCAAGGTGTGACGTTCACCGTTGAAAACAACACACAGATTCTCGTCTCAGGAGCAGACAAAGAAATTGTTGGCAACGAAGCGGCGAAAGTACGAGCAATCAGACCCCCCGAACCATACAAAGGCAAGGGAATTAAATACGAGGGCGAAAAGATCCTTCGCAAAGCCGGCAAGACCGGGAAAAAGTAAAACTGTTCTGCACCCTTTTATTTCATCCCCATGGCTTCCACATCCCGCAAACAACAGACTCAACGTCGCCACCGGCGACTGCGGCGTCATCTTGTTGGAACCAGCGATCGTCCACGCCTGGCTGTATATCGTTCCAACGAGCACATTTACGCCCAGGTGATCGACGATGCAGCGCAACACACTGTGGTTTCTGCCTCAAGTCTTGACAAGGACCTACGTACAAGCCTCAGCAGCGGAGCTGGTTGCGAAGCATCAACTGCTGTGGGTCAGTTGCTGGCCAAGCGGGCACTTGCAGCTGGCGTTCTCAAAGTGGTCTTTGACCGCGGTGGGAATCTGTACCATGGGCGTGTGAAAGCACTTGCCGAGGCAGCCCGGCAAGCGGGCCTGGAATTCTGAGAAACCAACCATGACTGAAACCAACGACCAGGTCCTGTCCCAGGACGTTCCAAATGCAGCTGACGTCCCCGCAGCCGCTGAAGGCCAATCCGATCGCCGAGGAAGCGGTCGAGGTGGTGACCGGCGCGGAGGGGGTGATCGGCGCGGCAGGGGGAACAGGAGAGAGCAGGAACGAGACTCAGAGTGGCAAGAGCGTGTTGTCCAGATTCGTCGAGTCTCCAAAACAGTCAAAGGTGGCAAGAAAATGAGCTTCAGAGCCATTGTTGTTGTCGGCAATGAACGCGGCCAAGTCGGTGTCGGTGTTGGCAAGGCAGGGGATGTCATCGGTGCAGTCAAGAAAGGCGTTGCCGATGGGAAAAAGCATCTTGTGAAAGTACCTCTTACCCGTCATCATTCAATCCCGACCCTTAGTACTGGACGAGATGGGGCTGCGAGTGTGCTCATGCGTCCAGCCGCCCCCGGTACAGGCGTCATTGCTGGTGGCTCGATCCGCACCGTCCTTGAGTTAGCCGGGATCAAAAATGTTCTCGCAAAGCGACTTGGGAGCAAAACACCCCTCAACAATGCTCGGGCGGCGATGATTGCTCTCAGAGATCTGCGGACTCATCACGACACCGCCAAGGAGCGGGGAATCACAATCGAACAGATTTACTCCTGAAGCCCAAACCATGACGATCTCACTCCAGAATCTACAACCTCAACCTGGTGCGCGCCGAGTCAAAAAGCGCAAAGGGCGAGGTATCGCCGCAGGCCAGGGTGCCAGCTGTGGCTTTGGCATGAGAGGCCAAAAATCCCGTTCAGGTCGTCCCACACGCCCTGGATTTGAAGGCGGACAAATGCCCCTTTACAGAAGGGTACCCAAGCTCAAGCACTTCCCATTGGTTAATCCAAAGATTTACACTGTGCTGAATGTCGGTCGACTGACAGAACTTCCTGCTGGCACAGTGGTCAACCTTGAGAGCCTGGAGACTGCCGGAATCATCACAAGTCCTAAACATCCTCTTAAGGTCTTGGGTCAAGGAGACCTAAAGGTCAAATTGACTGTACAAGCGGCCGCATTTTCTGATGTTGCCAGGTCGAAGATAGAAGCAGCGGGTGGAAACTGCGAAGTAATTTCCTGACAGCTTAATCCCAAACATCCCCATCTGCAATGGTTGTCAGTCGAGGTCGCACGCCAGGGGCGGGCGAGATCATCACCCAACTGATCAAGGCCAAAGGATTAAGAGACCGTGTACTGACCACACTGGCTTTGCTGGTGGTCGTCAGGCTAGGCATCTACATCCCAGTCCCGGGCATTGACAGAGTTGCTTTCCAAGAGTTCATCCGACAAGGCGGACAACTTATTGGGTTCCTGGACATCTTTACAGGGGGCGGCATCTCATCGCTTGGCGTTTTTGCATTGGGAATTTTACCATTTATCAATGCTTCGATCATTATTCAGCTCCTTACCGCAGCCCTCCCAAGCCTTGAAGACCTACAAAAGAATGAGGGTGAAGCTGGCAGAAGAAAGATTGCACAGTTGACACGGTATGTCGCCCTTGGCTGGGGAATTCTTCAAAGCCTCGTTTTCGCAACAATACTGCGGCCGTACAGTATTTCTTCAATTCCAGAGCCTGTTTTTGTCTTGCAGACCGCTTTAGCATTGGTCGCTGGCTCGATGGTGGTCATGTGGATTTCCGAAGTAATCACAGAAAGGGGCATTGGGCAAGGGGCATCACTCGTTATCTTCTTGAATATTGTGGCAACACTCCCGAAAGCTCTTTCATCTACAATTGAATTGGCCCAAAGCGGAGACAGGAGCACCATTGTTGGGATTGTCATCCTTGTATTGGTGTTTATGGCCACAATTCTTGGCATTGTTTGCGTTCAAGAAGGTAGCCGTCGCATTCCAATTGTCTCTGCCAAGCGCCAAGTGGGCTCGGGAGCCATGCTGCCTGAACGTCAAAGCTACCTTCCTCTGAAGCTCAACGCAGGCGGCGTGATGCCCATTATTTTTGCGTCCGCAGTGATTTTTTTGCCATTGACTCTGGCTAATCTAACCAAAAGCGAGTGGCTGATCAAAACCGCCGGATATCTCAACCCAAACAGCAGTACCCCTTGGTTGTATGCTATTGTATTTTTCTCGCTAATTACCGCTTTTGGGTTCTTTTATGCAACCCTGACAGTTAATCCAGTGGATATTGCAGGCAACCTCAAAAAGGGAGGGGTCGCGATCCCAGGAGTACGCCCAGGCACTGCAACTGCAAACTACATCTCAGGCGTTCAGAATAGGCTAACTCTCTTAGGCAGCCTCTTCTTGGGCGCTGTTGCAATCATTCCAGCCGCAGTCGAAAGCGCCACAAACGTTAAAACATTTCAGGGCCTTGGTGCCACCTCCTTGCTGATCCTCGTTGGAGTGGCCATTGACACTGCAAAACAGATTCAGACTTACGTAATTTCACAACGCTATGAGGGGATGGTGCGCCAATGATCCATCGTCTTTTATTCCTGGGCCCGCCTGGTGCAGGAAAGGGAACACAAGCCCAACGACTGTCTGAACGACTTCAGCTTCTCCATCTTTCCACGGGTGACCTTCTCAGAGCAGAAATCAGAGCAGCCAGTGATCTTGGACGCCAGGTTGAAGCCGTCATGAGCAAGGGAGAGCTCGTGAGCGATGCTCTGGTTCTTGCGATCGTCGGGGAACGACTCAGGACCAATGGTGGTGGTTGGTTGCTTGACGGCTTTCCCCGCAATCTGTCCCAAGCCGAAGCATTGGATTGCCTGCTGATGGATCTTGGGCAACCCCTTCAGCGTGTCCTTCTCATGGAGCTGGATGACGAGACCCTCGTCACCAGACTTCTGAACCGAGGTCGCTCCGATGACACAGAGGAAGTGATCCGCCACCGCCTGCAGGTGTACAGAGACCAGACCGCGCCCCTTATTCAGCACTATGCGGATCGCGGGGTCCTCACACGAATACCCAGCCAGGGAACCGTTGAGGAGGTGGCATTGGCAGTGGAAGAGGCGTTGGGGGGCTCCGCATGATAGGCTTGTCGTTTGTCAACAGGAGAGCTCGCCGATGAAGGTGCGCGCCTCGGTCAAGCGGATGTGTGACAAGTGCCGTGTCATCCGACGTCACGGTCGGGTCATGGTCATTTGCACCAACCCCAAACACAAACAACGCCAAGGCTGAACCTTGGTTCCATCGTCGGAGCCATCCTCTGACTCCGACCTGTCGCCAGGCCCATGCCTGGCCCCTGTTCCTACGACTTTTCTCTCGTGGCTCGGATTGCCGGCGTCGACATTCCCCGTGATAAGCGGGTGGAAATCTCCCTCACGTACATCTATGGCGTGGGTCTCACCCGTGCCCAGCAGATCCTTGCCCAGACAGGGGTGAACCCCGATACCAGGGTCAAGGACCTCAGTGACAGCGACATCCAGAAGCTTCGTGGAGCCGCTGAGAACTACACCCTCGAGGGCGACCTGCGACGCCAGGAGGGGATGGCCATGAAGCGACTTCAGGACATTGGCTGCCTCAGGGGGCGTCGCCATCGACTGGGGCTTCCGGTCAGGGGTCAGCGAACACGGACCAATGCACGCACCCGCCGTGGCGCACGCAAGACCGTTGCTGGTAAGAAGAAGTAACACCCCAGCTCACCAACGGGCGTCCATCCCCCAAACCCTCAGCTCCGCCGCCCTTCACGGACGTCACCGGAGCCCACTCGTTTCCCGATCACCTGCCTGCTGATGCAGGCCCAACACCATGGCCAAACCTGCAAAAAAAACCGGTCCCAAAAAGGCCAAGCGGAACGTCCCGAACGGGGTCGCGCACATCCAGAGCACCTTCAACAACACCATTGTCTCCATCACCGACACTGCCGGTGAAGTGATCTCCTGGTCTTCAGCTGGTGCCAGTGGCTTCAAGGGCGCCCGAAAGGGAACACCGTTTGCCGCCCAGACCGCTGCAGAAGCTGCCGCCCGTAGGGCCCTGGATCAGGGCATGAGACAGATTGAAGTCTTGGTGAGGGGTCCGGGGTCCGGGAGAGAAACTGCCATCCGCGCGCTGCAGGTGGCGGGCCTCGAAATCACTCTCATCCGAGACGTCACCCCCCTACCCCACAATGGCTGCCGCCGTCCGAAACGGCGTCGGGTCTGACCTTTTCCAAGTCCTCCGGGCCAATGGGCCCTTCCACGTCCTGCGATCTTCCTGCCGTGCTGCAGTTCCAGATTGACCGAGTCGATCTTCAGGTTGGAGACGACCGTTCCCAGACAGGGGTTTTCGTTATCGGGCCCCTTGACCGGGGCCAAGCAACCACGCTGGGGACCGCCCTGCGGCGCGTCCTGATGAGCGGACTGGAGGGGACCGCTGTAACGGCTGTGCGTATCGGAGGCGTCAACCACGAATACGCCACTGTCCCCGGAGTACGTGAAGATGTCCTCGACATCCTTCTCAACTGCAAGGAGTTGATCCTCAGCAGCAGAAGCCGTGAAACAGAGATTGGCCGGCTACTGATCAACGGGCCAGCAGAGGTCACAGCAGCTGATCTACAATTCTCGCCACAGGTACAGGTCGTCAACGGTCGCAGCCCTATCGCCACGGTTGCAGATGGTCATTCACTTGAACTTGAAGTTCACGTGGAGCGTGGCATCGGCTATCGCCCTGTTGAAAGGACATCGGAAGACACTGTTGCGCTAGATTTGCTCCAAATTGATGCTGTCTTTATGCCAGTTCGCAGGGTCAACTACACAGTTGATGAAACTGCTGTTGGAGAAGGTGGATCTGCCCGGGAACGATTGAGGCTGGATATTGTCACCAATGGCTCCATGAGCCCTGACGACGCTCTAGCCCAAGCAGCCAACCAACTGATTGCCCTTTTTCAGCCCTTGGCAACCATCTCTGTGGCTGAGGATCTGAATCAAGAACCAGAACCCTCAGCTGAAAGCCAGATTCCCCTTGAGGAACTCAACCTGTCCGTAAGGGCATACAACTGTCTCAAGCGGGCTCAGGTCAATTCTGTTTCTGATCTAATGGGATTCAGCTATGAAGATCTCTTGGAAATCAAGAACTTTGGATCCAAGTCGGCAGACGAAGTAATTGAAGCCTTGGAAAGGATCGGGATTACACTGCCCCAGAGCCGCACTTCGGCTTAAACTTTTTCACTATCCACAGACTTTCTCGAACCATGCGACACCAGTGCCGTGTTCCCCAACTGGGCCGCCCAGCCGATCAGCGCAAGGCCATGCTGCGTGGACTGACCACCCAACTGATCCGTGAAGGTCGTGTGACCACGACAAAAGCAAGAGCCAAAGCCCTTCGGGATGAAGCTGAGCGAATGATCACCCTCGCCAAAGAAGGCAGCCTGGCCTCAAGAAGGCGTGCTCTCGGTTACATCTACGACAAGCAACTTGTTCACGCCCTGTTCGAAAAAGCTGGAGAACGCTACGGGGAACGCCAGGGGGGCTACACCCGGATCATTCGAACAGTGCATCGGCGGGGTGATAACGCCGAGATGGCCATCATCGAACTGGTTTGATCCCTGCCTCGGGCTCAGCCCGCAGGGTTGCCCTCTGTATTCAGTACGACGGAACCAATTACTGCGGCTGGCAACGTCAGCGCAACGCCAGAGCCAAACCCAGTGTCCAGGGTGTTCTGGAAGCAGCCCTTCGCTCCCTTGACCCTTCTATCGGCAGTTGCGTGGCCGCAGGCCGTACCGATGCAGGTGTGCATGCGGCAGGCCAGGTTGTGCATTTCGATACTGCTGGGCCTGTGCCTGACCAACGTTGGGCCAGGGCTCTGAATGGCAGGCTGCCGCCGAGCATCCGCGTCAATGCCGCCCAGGGTGTTCCTCAGGGCTGGCATGCGTGTTTTTCTGCTCTGTCGCGACGGTACCGGTACACCGTTTACAACGGACGTGCACCCAATCTGTTCCTATCCGCCTGGAGCTGGCATCGCTACCAGGTGTGGATTGACGACTGTGTCATGGCGACTGCGCTGAACGGACTGCTGGGTGAACACGACTTCCGTGCCTTCCAGCGTTCGGGGAGTCGCAGGGCCCATGCACGGACCACCATTCAGGAGGTGGATCTTCAACGGCATGGGGACCTGCTGACCGTCGAGATTCAGGCCTCGGGCTTTCTCTATGGCATGGTCCGTCTGCTGATGGCACAGCTGGTCTCCGTGGGGGAAGGACGCCTTTCCCCTGAAGCCTTTGACCGACGCTGGCGGGAGGGGCATCGCGACGAGGTTCGCGAAGCTGCTCCTCCCCAGGGTCTTTGCCTGCTGCGCGTCGGCTATCCCAGCCCAGTGTTCAGCGAACCAACATGTTACGATGGTCAACCCCGGTTTCAGCTGGAGGCGAGAGACCCTCCGCCCCCTGCAACCCGGAAAATCACCCTCAAAGGTTCCGGCGGGCAGCCGCTGCAGTACCTTCAAGAGAGTGATGAAGCGAATGACCAGGTCCCTCCTGACCATTCCTGATCCCCTGTCCCCAGCCCACTGACGGGGGACAGCCCCGTCCCGTGAGTCCGGCCCACCGGTGAGATGAACCGAACAGTCGTCCCCTCCATCGCCTCCCTCGAACGCGTCTGGTACGTGGTCGATGCGGAAAACCAGTGCCTTGGTCGTCTGGCCACCGAGGTGGCCTCCATCCTGCGAGGCAAGACCAAGCCCAGCTTCACCCCCCACCTCGACGCCGGCGATTTCGTGATCGTCATCAACGCCGAGAAGGTCAGAGTCAGTGGCAACAAGTCAACAGAGAAGGTGTATCGACGCCACTCCGGCCGGCCTGGCGGCATGAAGACCGAAAGCTTCCAGGCCCTGCAGGCTCGTCTGCCCGAACGGATCATCGAGCACGCGGTCAAAGGGATGCTTCCCCACAATGCCCTTGGGCGTCAGCTCTACCGCAAACTCAAGGTCTATCGAGGTGCAAGCCACCCCCACATGGCTCAGCAACCCCAGATCTTCCAGCTCAACCCATCCGCCAGCGTCCAATGACCAGCAGCAGCAAGCGCGTCGTCTACTGGGGCACGGGTCGTCGCAAGACAGCGGTGGCCAGGGTGCGCGTGGTTCCAGGATCGGGCAGCATCACGATCAATGGGCGCCCTGGGGATAATTACCTTAATTTCAACCCGGCCTACCTCAATGCGGTCATGGCTCCCCTGGAGACACTCGGACTTGCCAAGGAGTATGACCTCCTGGTGAACGTCCATGGGGGGGGCCTCACCGGCCAAGCCGACGCCATCAAGCAGGGAGCCGCCCGTGCCCTCTGCGAATTGTCTCCCGACAACCGCAAGCCTCTCAAGAGCGAAGGCCACCTGAGCCGTGATCCCCGAGCCAAGGAGCGCCGCAAGTATGGCCTCAAGAAAGCCCGTAAGGCTCCCCAGTTCTCCAAGCGTTGATTGCACCGCCATGCCCAAGAGCGACATTCATCCCACCTGGTACCCCGATGCCAAGGTGATCTGTAACGGTCAGGTCGTCATGACCACCGGTTCCACGGTCCCTGAGCTTCACGTTGAAGTCTGGAGTGGCAACCACCCCTTCTACACCGGCACCCAGAAGATCCTGGACACCGAAGGCCGCGTCGACCGCTTCATGCGCAAATACGGCATGGGAGCCAAGGCCACAAAAGCTGACTGAGCCTTGTTCTTTCCAGCTTCTGCAACCGGTCATTCGTTTGGCGATGGCCGGTTTTTTGTTGCCTTGACCTCGCTCCAGATCCCCTGAACGCCCCTGCTGTGGAGAGTGCCTTCCTGGTGGCCAGGCTTCGCACAACCTGTGATGCGTTCCACAGCCTGGAGCGCCAGCTTGCGGATCCCGCCGTCACTGCCGATCCGGACCAGTTGCAACATCTGGCGCGAGAGCGAGCACGACTGGAGCCGGTGGTCACGAGCTACCAGCGCCTGCAGGACCTGGATCGCCAGTGGGATGAGACCAAACAACTGCTTGCGCAGCATCGCGACGATCTCGAGCTCTCCGAGCTCGCCGAGCAGGATCTGGTCAGGATCGAGGGCGAACGCCAGCAACTGCAGAACAGCCTTCAATTGTCCCTGTTGCCCAGGGACCCCCGCGATGAACGCAATGTGATGCTTGAGATCCGTGCTGGGGCCGGCGGCGATGAGGCGGCGCTGTGGGCGGGAGATCTGGCACGGATGTATGAACGCTATGGCCAGGCGGTCGGCTGGCGGATCGAACCGGTGAGCGCATCTGAGGCCGAAGTGGGGGGCTATCGACAGGTGATCCTCTCGGTGCAGGGCGAGGCGGTCTTCAGCAGGCTCAAGTACGAAGCTGGTGTCCATCGGGTTCAACGGGTGCCTGCCACGGAATCCCAGGGACGTGTTCACACCTCAACAGCCACCGTCGCCGTGATGCCAGAGGCGGACCCTGTTGAAATCTCCATTGATCCCAAGGACCTGGAAATCGGTACCGCCCGCTCCGGTGGCGCCGGCGGACAGAATGTCAATAAGGTTGAGACCGCTGTGGATCTGCTGCACAAACCCAGCGGCATCCGCGTCTTCTGCACCCAGGAACGTTCACAGCTGCAGAACCGTGAGCGCGCTCTGGAGATTCTGCGGGCCAAGCTGCTGGCCCAGCGTCAGGCCGAGGCGGATGCCAGCGAATCGGCCCTGCGCCGCTCCCAGGTGGGGGCAGGAGACCGCAGCGAAAAGATCAGGACATACAACTACAAGGACAACCGCGCCACCGACCATCGACTTGGGAGGAATTTCCCGCTTGAGCCGGTGCTCAACGGAGACCTCGTCGATCTCATCGAGGCCTGTCTGCACGCGGATCAGGAAGAACAGCTGCAGCGGCTGGCCTCCGCCCACACCTGACGGAGAGGGACTCCGGTCATGAAGGGAGATCAGGCACCGATCACATACTTCCGCCATTCGGCATGGCGGCCATTCTGAATCTGCCGGGACGCTTCAAAGAAAAGAGTGCTGATCGGGCGCCGCGGCACCGATCGCATCGTCATCTGGGCTTCGCGGGGGGTGCGGCTGCCTTTGCCGACGTTGCAACGGATGCAGGCGGTGATGACGTTCTCCCAGGTGTCAGGACCACCGCGGCTCCGGGGGATCACATGGTCAATGGACAGCTGGTCGCCTCGGTAACCGCAGTACTGACAGGCATGACCATCCCGCTGGAAGACGTTCCTGCGGGTGAGGGGCATCTCCTTGTAGGGAATGCGCACGAACTGGCGGAGTCGGATGACGGTCGGCAGGGGCACATCCCTGCGAAGCATGCGAACGTCGTGTTCAAGGCCCTCAGCCTTGCCCTTGAGAATCATTACAGCGGCGCGACGCCAACTGGTGATGTTCAGCGGTTCGTAGGACGCATTCAGAACGAGAACGTGGCCCATGCCAGCCCCGCCGTTTCGTGGGCATGCTAGCAACGCCTCCAGGACAGCCGATGTCGTCTCTGCATCACATCTCCAGTCCTGAGGTGCTCCCCTCCAACCTGGACCTGTGCCCGAGGCAACGGGCCTGGGTGGAGATCGACCGTGGCGCCATCGTCGCCAACACCTGCAGGATCAAAGCGTCCCTGGCCGCTGGGACAGCCCTGATGGCCGTGGTCAAGGCCGACGGTTACGGCCATGGTGCCGTGACCGTGGCCGAAGCAACCCGAGAGGGTGGAGCCACCAGCTTCGGCGTCGCCACCCTGGCCGAAGCCATCGAGCTGCGGCAGGCCGGCCTGCGGGAGCCGGTGCTGGTGCTGGGCAACCTCACCCAGCCCTCGGAACTCCGCTCCTGCCTGCACTGGAATCTGATGCCGACCCTCAGCAGCCTCAGCCAGGCTCTGGTGGCCAGCAATGTGGGCATCGCCGGCGGTCGGGACCTTGACGTTCATCTCAAGCTCGACACGGGCATGACCCGACTCGGAGCCGCCTGGCAGGACGGCCCCGCCCTGCTGGAGACCCTCGCAGGGCTGGAGGGCGTGCGCCTGCGGGGCGTCTACTCCCATCTGGCGGATGCTGACAGCCCTGCTGATGCCATCACCCCCCTGCAACTGCACCGCTTCACCTCGGTGCTGACCCGCCTCGCAGAACTGGAACTCAGACCCGGTCTTCGCCATCTGGCAAATTCTGCCGCCACTCTGGGAGGGGACAGAACTCTCCAGTTCGACATGGTCAGGGTCGGTCTGGCCCTCTACGGCCACGCCCCAGCCCCCCACCTGCGCAACCGGATGCCCCTGAAGCCGGCCATGAGCGTGCGCGCCCGGGTCACCCTGGTGCGGAGCGTGGCCGCAGGGGTGGGGGTCAGCTACGGCCACAGCTTCGTGACCCGTCGCCCCAGCCGCCTGGCGGTGGTGGGCATCGGCTACGCCGACGGGGTGATCCGCTCCCTGTCCAACCGACTGCAGGTGCTGGCCCATGGCCGACGGCTCCCCCAGGTGGGAAAGATCACCATGGACCAGCTGGTGATCGATGCCACGGACTGCCCAGACTTGAACCCCGGCGATGTGGTCACGCTGCTGGGACAGGCGCAGGGCGGCATGATCGAAGCCAGTGAATGGGCTGACCTCGCCGACACGATCCCCTGGGAGATCCTCTGCGGTTTCCGCCAACGGCTGCCACGGCTGCCCGTGGGCCACGAAGCCGAGGTGATCAGCAGCTGATAAGGTGGGGCAACCGCTGGAGAGGTGGCTGAGCGGTTGAAAGCGGCTCCCTGCTAAGGAGTTACAGGAGGCAACTTCTGTCGAGGGTT
>CAZWFG010000016.1:0-21830 GCA_964632245.1 uncultured Synechococcus sp.
GAACAGGGCGGCATCGGCGTCGCTGCCGCGGATCGATTTGATGAAGGCACTGATGGTGTCGAAGTGGGCATCCCCCTGCTTGTCGTAAAGCACCGCCTGTTGCTGAATCGACTCCTCCGCCACCGTCAGGTCGATGCGGATGGTGCCGTCGTCATCGGCCGGGGTGGTGTCGACCGCCAGTTCCAGGGCATTGAGCAACGTGCGGGCATCCCCTCCGGCCACGGCCACCAGGTGATTGCGGGCGGCGCCATCGACCTCCACCCGGCGGTCGCCGTAGCCCCGCTCCCGGTCCGTCAGGGCGCGATCGAGCAGCCGCTGCAGATCGGCCGCCTCAAGGGGCTGCAGTCGGAACAGCCTGGACCGGCTCAACAGGGCCTTGTTGACTTCAAAGAACGGGTTCTCTGTGGTGGCGCCGATGAGCACCACGGTGCCGTTCTCGACCCAGGGCAGCAACGCATCCTGCTGGGCTGTGTTGAAGCGGTGCACCTCATCCACGAAGAGCAGGGTGCGCAGCCCATGGCGGCCGAGCCGTTCGCGGGCACCGTCGATCGCCTCCCGCAGCTCCCGGATGCCCGCCAGCACGGCGTTGAGGCTGGTGAAACGGCAACGGGTCGTGTTGGCGATGATCCGGGCCAGGGTCGTTTTGCCGGTCCCAGGGGGGCCATGCAGGATCAGGCTGCCGATGCGGTCGGCGCTGATGGCCCGGCGCAGCAGCCGCCCGGGCCCGAGGATCGCCTCCTGACCGACGAACTCGTCGAGGGTGCGGGGGCGCAGCCGTTCCGCCAGGGGGGCGAGCTGCTGACGCCTGGCGTCAGCCTGGTGCTCGAAGAGGTCCATGGTCGCCATGCTGGCGTCTCCGCCCCAGCCCAGGCACCCTGGGGTCGCCCCTGGTCCTGTTCCGTGCGCCGCCCCGCGCTCCTGCTGCTGGCCTGCCTTCCGGCGCTGGTCGCCTGCCGTCCGCGGGAGGCGGTGCCGCCGCCGCGGGTGCCGCGGGTGGCCACGACGGCTCTGGCTCCGCGTCTCTTCAGTGACCGTCGTGAGGTGGTCTCCACACTGGAAGCCGTGGATGATGTGCGCCTCGCCGCCACCTCGGCCGGCCGGGTGGATGCCCTGCCCATCCGCGAGGGCGATGTGGTCCCTGCAGGGGCATTGCTGCTGCGCCTGCGGGTGCAGGAGCGCCAGGCCGATGTCGGTCAGGTGCAGGGGCAGCTGGCGGCGGCCGAGGCGCGGGTGGTGGAGGAGCAGGCCAGGCTGGCCCGTGACCGGGCCAACTTCCAGCGCTATCGCTACCTGCAGAGCCAGGGGGCCGCCAGCCAGCAGGATCTGGACACCTACCGAACCCAGGCGATCGCCCAGGAAGCCCAGCTCAAGGCCAGTGAGGATGCGGTCCGATCGGCCAGGGCCCAGCTGGCGGCGGCCTCCGAACGGCTGCAGGACCGCCTGGTGCGGGCTCCCTTCGCCGGCCAGATCAGTGATCTGCGCGTCAAACCCGGGGATGTGCTGCGGGAAGGGGACCCGTTCACGCGCCTGCTGCGCAACGACCGGTTGCTCAGCCGCATCACCCTGCCGTCGACCCTGGCGGACCGGGTGCAGCCGGGGCAGACGGTGACCCTGGCCGATCCGATGAGCGGCCGGGTGCTGGCCACGGGCGGGCTCAGCTTCATCGACCCCACCGTGGACCCTGCCAGCCAGTCCCTGCTTGTGAAGGCTGAAGTGGGGAATCCGGACGGGCGTCTGCGCAACGGACAGAGGGTGCGGGCCTGGCTGGAGTTCGGCCGCCGCGAGGCTCTGGCGGTGCCGTTCCAGGCCGTCACCCAGAGCGCCGGCCAGAGTTTCGTGTACACCGTCGGGCGTGGGGCCGACGGTCGCCCCCAGGCCCTGAAGGTGCCGGTGCGGCTCGGTCCCCTGCAGGATGGCTGCTATCCGCTGCTCGATGGACTGCAGGCCGGAGACACCCTGATCACCAGCAACCTGCTCAATCTGCGGCACCGTGCTCCGGTGAAACCCCAGGTGGGGCCGCCGGTGCGCTGCCTTGACCCGTCGGGGCCCGCCTCCTAGGTTGCGGGCCTCACCGGGGTGGCCGTGCCGAGTCCCTCTGCCCACCGACGCCTGGCTGCCCCCGTGGGGCTGCTCGCCGTGGCCTTGCTCCTGCCAGGTGGCTGCGCCCGTCGTCCGCCGATGGCGGCGGCCCCCGCCCCGACCTTTGCCCTGGCCAGCCCCCAGAGCCGCCCTTTTCAGGATGAGGCGGTGTATCAGAGCACCCTGGAGGCCATCCGCAACGTCAGCCTGTCTGCCGAGATCAGCGGCCGCATCGTCGCCATGGCCATGCAGGAGGGGCAGACGGTCCGCCCTGGCGAGCTGCTGTTCCGGCTGGATCAGGTGCAGCAGCAGGCGCAGGTCAATGCCACCGCCGCCGAAGCCCGCAAGGACCTGGTCAATGCGGAGCGCTACATCTTCCTGAACAATGAGGGCGCGGTCTCGACCAAAGACCGCGACTATTACGTCACCCAGGCCATCCAGAGCGCTGACAAGCTGCGGGCTGACAAGGCAACGCTGGGCTACAAGAATGTGCAGGCACCCATCGGCGGACAGATCGGCAGCCTGCTTCACAAGCAGGGTGATGTCGTCAACCAGGGTGAGAAGATCGTCAATCTGATCGACAACAGTCAGCTTTGGTTGAGGCTGGATGTGCCCGCCGATCTCTCCAGCCGCATGCGTCTGGGGCTGCCGGTGCTGCTGCAGTCGCCAGATCGCTCCCGCACCCTGGCCCGGGGCCGTGTCACCTTCCTGGGACCGGCCATTGATCCCCAGAGCCAGACCCTGCTGGCCAAGGCCACCTTTGACAACCCCGACGGAAGCCTGCGCCACAACCAGCGGGTGAGTGCCATCCTGCAGTTCTCAAGCGGCGAGAGCCTGGCGATTCCCGAGGGAGCCGTGTTTTTGCAGGCTGGTCAGAGCTTCGTTTTCCGGGCGGTGTCGGCCGATGAGGCCCGCCGTGCCCTCGGTCGCCCCCTGCAGCCCGAGCCCCCGGCAGGCAGTCTGGTGGCCCTGCAGGTGCCGGTGACGGTGGGTGTTCCTCAGAACGGTCTCTATCCCGTCAGCGAGGGGCTGACCGCCGCCGACCGGGTGGTGCTGGGCAACCTGGCGCAGCTGCGCAGCGGCATGGGGATCAAGACCCGATGAGTCTTTCGGACACCTTCATTCGCCGTCCGGTGCTCAGCACCGTGTGCAGCATCCTCATTCTGCTGGCGGGGGTGATCGCCGTCCCCCTGCTGCCGATCGAGTACCTGCCCAACATCGCGCCACCCACGATTCAGGTGAATGCCAGTCTCCCCGGGGCCGATGCCCTCACCGTGGAGAGTGCGGTCACCGGACCGCTGGAGGAGCAGATCAATGGCGCTCCGGGCATGGATTACATCACCTCCTTCAGCACCAGCGAGGGGGTGAGCCAGATCAATGTCTATTTCACTGCCGACACAGATCCGGCCATTGATCAGGTCAATGTGTTGAACCGGGTGCAGACCGCCAGCCCTCAGCTGCCGCAGCAGGTCAATGCCCAGGGGGTGACGGTGCAGCAGACCGCCAGCAGCTATCTGCTTGTCTATAACCTGACATCCAATAACGGACAGTTTGATCGCAACTATCTGAATGGTCTGTATCAGTTGAACCTGGCCTATCCCCTCAGCCGGGCTGACGGCGTGGGTCAGGTCAATGTGTTCGGCAGCAGCAATCCGGCCTACCGACTCTGGGTGGATCCGCTCAAGCTTGCGCGTTTCAATCTGACCGTCTCAGATGTCACCAATGCCCTGCGCTCACAGAATCGAATTGTTGTTGGTGGCACCATTGGTGGACCTCCCCAGGCGGCGTCGAACAGCACCACCTTCCCGATCCTGGTGGAGGGAAACCTGACCACGGTTCAGGAATTTGAAGATCTGATCCTGTCCCGCGGTGCGGCCACTGACAAGGGGCCTTCGGGCGGTCTGATCAGGCTCGGTGATGTGGGCCGCGCCGAGTATGCATTCCAGAATTTCAATCAGTCCGCCATCGGCACGATCCAAGGTCACCCTTCGATCGGATTCGGTGTGATTCAGCTGCCCGGAAGCAATGCCATCACCACGGCAAAGGCGGTCAATGAAGTGCTCAAGCAGTTCGAATCGACCCTTCCGCCCGGGGTGGTGTTGGAGAAGGTGTTTGACCAGACCGATTTCATTCACGCCTCGATCGAGGGCGCTGTGGACGCCCTGCGGGATGCGGTGGTCCTTGTCCTGCTGATCATCTTCCTGTTCCTCCAGGACTGGAAGGCCACGGCTGTGCCTGCCCTGGCCCTGCCGATTGCCCTGCTGGGGGCCCTGGTGTTCGTCAAAGTGTTTGGCTTTTCGATCAACGAGCTGACTTTGCTGGGCATCATCCTGGCCACCGGACTGGTGGTCGATGACGCCATCGTGGTTGTCGAGGCGGTGTCGGCGCGAATCGAAGCCGGGGATCGACCGTTTGCCGCCGCATCCAATGCCATGAAGGAGCTCACGGGCGCCATTCTTGCCACGGCCCTGGTGCTGCTGGCGGTGTTCATCCCGGTGACCTTCTTCCCAGGGCCAACGGGGGTGATCTACCGCCAGTTCGCACTCACGATTGTCTTCTCGATCGTTGTCTCGACCTTCAATGCCATCACAGGCAAGCCCCTGCAGGCGGCCCTGCTCCTCGGCGGTGGCAAGTCCGAACCACGGGGGTTGTTGTGGACCCTCGTCGGCGGCCTGTTCGGGGCGGCTTACGGCTGGTTGTTCGGAGGTCTTCCCTGGTGCATCGGCTTCGGTGTCCTGGGGGCCTTGGTCGGCACCTTCCTTGGGCCGATCTTCGCTGCCTTCAACGGGGCTTTCGCGAACCTTTCACGGGCCTATGCCGCCCTGCTGGCTGCCGCCATCCGCCTGCGCCGGCTGCTGGTGGCTGTGCTTCTGGGGGGGGTGGTGCTCACGGGGGTGGCGTTTCTTTCGGTGCCGAGCGGGTTTGTGCCCACCGAGGATCAGGGCTATGGCCTCGGCATCATCCAGCTCCCTCCACAGGCCTCCCTGGAAGCCACCATGGCGGTGGCGGATCAGGCCCGCCGTATCGTCGCCCGGGAGCCAGAAGTGGTGAGCGGCGAGATGATCGGCGGGGCGGGATTCAATGGCGGCTCGTTGAACCAGGGCCTCTTCTTCTTTGGTCTCAAGCCCATTGGTGAACGCACCAGCCCAGATCAGAACGCCAATCGCATCATCCGCCATCTCAACCAGGCGTTCCGGGAGATCCCCGGGGCCAAGGTGCTGGCGATGCCGCCGGCAGCCGTGCCCGGTTTCAGCCCCCAGGGTGGCCTGTCGTTTCAGTTCAATGATCTCAGCAATGGCGGTTACACCCCCACCGACCTGGCACGCCTGTCCAACCAGCTGATTCAGCGCGCCCTTGCCAGCGGTGATTTCTTCAATCTCTACACCCAGTTCGTCAGCGATGCCCCGGTGTGGCGCCTAGAGCCCGATCGTGACCGCATGGCCTCCCTGAACATTGATTTTGGGACTGCGATGGATGTGCTGGGAACACTCAATGGCGGCAGTTTTGTCAATCAGACCTATGAGAGTGGCCAGTACCGACAGGTCTATGTGCAGGCGGAGGGTGACCGCCGCGCCATCGTTCAGGACCTCAACAATCTCTACGTGCCCACCGTCTCGGGTCAGCAGGTTCCGCTGGCCAATGTGATCCAGGTGAAGCTTGACAGCGCACCCCCCATCATCAGCCACTACGACCTCTATCGCACGGTGCTCATCCAGGGGGTCGAGGGACTGGGCAAGAGCAGCGGCCAGGCGATTGATGCGTTGCTGACCAGCTTTCAGCAGCTTCAATTCAGCAACATCGGCCAGGCATGGTCTGCTCTGAGCCGCTCCGAAGTGGCGGCAGGGTCCCTTGCTGCCCTGGTTTTCGCCCTCGGTCTTGTGGTCGTTTATCTCGTGTTGTCTGCCCAGTACGGCAGCTACATCGACCCGTTGATCATCCTGATGACCGTGCCCCTGGCGATGCTCGGCGCCCTTGTGTTTCTGGTGAGCATGGGACAGGTCAACAATGTCTATGCCCAGGTGGGTCTGGTTACCCTCATCGGTCTGGCGGCCAAGAACGGCATTCTCATCGTTGACCTGGCCAACCAACGCATGGAGGCGGGTCTCAGTGCGAGTGAGGCGGCCCGCGGCGCTGCCGAATCACGGCTGCGCCCGATTCTGATGACGGCTTCGGCTGCTCTGGCAGGTTTTTTCCCGCTGGTGGTGGCCAGTGGTGCCAGTGCCCTGGCCCAGCGCAGCATCGGTTCGGTGATTTTCGGTGGGCTGCTGGTGGCCACCGTGTTGAGCCTGTTTGTGGTGCCGTCCTTCTATGTGTTGATGAAGAACCTCGAGGCCAGCTGGTTCCCGGCCAGCAACACCGAAGACCCCCTGCCGGAGGGTTGAGCCGTGCCGCTGCCCCATCCTCCTGAATATCGCCCCCCGGGGCGTCAGCAGCAGATCGACCGTCGCCGGATCGTCTTCGCCGGCATCCTCTACGCCCTGCTGGCGACCGTGATCGTCACCCTGGGCCATCGGGCTGCCCGAGCCAATGGGCGCATCCTTCATGGTCTGCGCGTGCAGCCCCTGTTGGTGGTGGCTGTGGCCGCCGGGGCCTGTGGCGCCTGGAGTGAAACCATGCGCCAACTGGCCCTGGTCGCCCGCGACCGACCCCGCGACAGCCGCCTCAGGTGATGACGGTGGGCCGGTCCATGCCGGTGCCGCTGCGGACGCCGGCCAGGGCGTCGATGGCCAGGATCATGCCGGCGAGGGCCTGCTGCGGATCCTGGTGGAGGTTGCCGCCGGTGGCGACGTACCGCTCCAGATAAACCCGCAGGGTTGCCCCCTGGGTGCCGGTGCCCGACAACCTCAGGATCACCCGGCTGCCGTCCTCCAGCAGCAATCGCAGGCCCTGCTTCTCGGTGAGCGAGCCGTCGACGGGATCGTGGTAGGCGAAGTCGTCGGCCGCGGCGATGCGGCTGTCGGCGAAACCGATCCCGGCCAGGTCTCCAAGGCGCTGACGCAGGCCGTCATAGAGCCCATGGGCCCGATCGCTGTCCACTCCTTCGTAATCATGGCGCGAGTAATAGTGGCGGCCGAAACGCTGCCAGTGGTCATCCATCACCTCGGCCACCGTCTGGCGGCGGCGGGCCAAGATCGTGAGCCAGAACAGCACCGCCCAGAGGCCATCCTTTTCCCGGATGTGGTGGCTACCGGTGCCGAAGCTCTCTTCCCCACAGAGGGTGATGCGACCCGCGTCAAGCAGATTGCCGAAGAACTTCCAGCCCGTCGGTGTCTCAAAACAGGGCAGATGCAGTGCCTTGGCCACCACGTCCGTGGCGCTGCTGGTGGGCATGGAACGGGCGACACCGGCCAGACCGTCGGCGTACCCCGATGCAAGGGTCGCATTGGCCGTGAGCACCGCCAGGCTGTCGCTGGGGTTCACGAAGCAGCGCTGGCCCAGAATCATGTTCCGGTCGCCGTCACCGTCGCAGGCTGCACCGAAGCGGTAGCCGTCACCGTCGAGCAGCAGGCTGGCCAGCTCGTGGGCATAGGTGAGGTTCGGGTCGGGATGGCCGCCGCCGAAATCCTCGAGGGGGGTGCCGTTGCGCACCGTGCCGGCCGGGGCCCCCAGCCGCGTCTCGAGCAGCTGATGGGCATAGGGCCCCGTCACAGCATGCATGGCGTCGAAGGCCATGGGCCAGTCGCCCCGCAGCAGGTCGGCGATCAGATCGAAGTCGAACAGCTCCTGCATCAGCTGCAGGTAGTCGTGGACGCCGTCGATGACCTGCACCTCCAGGCTGCCGATGTTGTGAACGCCCGGACTGTCGAGGGGCAGGGCCCCACCACTGACGATGCTGTAGCCGTCCAGCTGCAGGGTGCAGGCATGGATCGCGTCGGTGAGGGACTCGGGGGCCGGGCCGCCGTTCGCTCCGTTCACCTTCACGCCGAAGTCGCCCTCAGGACCGCCGGGGTTGTGGCTGGCCGAGAGGATGATGCCTCCGATGGCCTGGTGCCTGCGGATGAGGTGCGAGGCCGCAGGGGTGGACAGGATGCCGTCCGTGGTCAGGATCAGCCGCCCCAGCCCATGGGCGGCGCCCATGCGGCTGATCACGTCGATGGCGTGGCAGTTGCCCCAGCGGCCGTCGCCCCCGACCACGAGGGTGCCACCGGCCACCCCGGGCAGGGTGCGCAGGATGGCTTCGATGAAGCTCTCCAGGTAATGGGGTTCGCTGAACCGTCGGCTGCTTTTGCGCAGACCTGATGTGCCTGGTTTCTGGTCCTGAAAGGGTTCGGACAGGGAAACGCGCTGCAGGGCGCCAGGGGTGGTCGTCACCGGTGGCCGACGGAGGCGGGCCCAACCTATCCCCGACCCGCCGGGTGAACCTGTTTTCAGCCTGACTCCTCCTGGGGCGGCTGCCGATCAGCGTCCCTAAGGTCTGTCCAGATCGTCTGGGACCTGAAGCGATGGCGCCTGTGCTGCTCCTGCGGGGGGTTGCCCTCGGTTCTCTTGTGGTGCTGGCCCCCCTGGTCGGGCGGGCGGCTCCGGCACTGCCCTTCCCTCAGGCCATCGAGATCTCCCGGGGGGCTGCGAATGCCGTGCTGCGGCAGACAGGGTCCGAGAACTGCCTGCGGGGCAAGCTCACCAACGCCATGGTCACCCTCTCCGACAGCTGTGACGCCACCGGTCGCCAGGACCCTCTCTGCCGTCTTGCCGATCAGGTGGTGATGGAGACCTCGAATCTGACGATGTCTGTGATGGAGGACACCGCCCACAAGCTGCTGAGCCTCACGGCTGCCCCGGACCGCTTGGGCGCTGACCGCCCGGGGGTTGTGCGCTAGGGGGTTCCCGCCCTGTGCAGGTGGCCATCAGCTCATCGGCCCGTCGCAGCAGATCCTCCCGTCGCTCGTAGGGGTTGCCCACCACCGTCACCGCCCTGACCGTGACGGCAAAGGCATTGTCTTTGCACAGGGCGGTGACAAACGTTCGGTCGAGCAGCCGGTCGGCCCGTTGGCGCGCCTGCTGGCAGCTGACCTCGTCATTGCCCTGGGCACAGGCCACCACCGCGTCGTACACAGGGCGCAGGTCGCTGCGGGTCAGCGGTTCCCCCGGGGCCTGGGCGACCCCCGCCAACAGCAGAAGCGGCAGCAGGGCCCCCGGAAGCTGGGCTGTCACGGCAAGGGCGCAGGGCAAATCCAGTCTGGCGGAAGTCGGTCATCAGGACGGCCGTCGGGTTGCCACCTCCGTTCCACGGCCACACCGCCGCCGTCCCTGCTGCAGCTTGCGGGCCAGCCGGGGCGTCACCCCCAGGCTGGCTCCCCGCCACAGGCGCTGCATCTCCCGCTCGGCCTCCGCCGCCACGGCCGGCGCATGGATGACCAGCAGGGTTTCATCGTTGGTGGTCGCCGCCGCAGGACTCCAGTTGAAGCTGCCGCTGATCACCGTCGATCCGTCGATCACCGCCAGCTTGTGGTGCAGCTTGTCCCCCCGGGCGAGCTTCGGGATGCCCACGGCGGCGAGGGGCTGGGCCCAGGGACGATTGCTCTGTTCAAGTCGGCAGCGCTGGTCCGGCAGCGTCACCCCCATCAGATCCAGCAGTTCGGAGTAGCTGCGGTAGGCGAAACCGGGGTCCACCAGCGCACGGATGCTGACGCCACTGCTGGCGCGGGTGGCCAGCACGTCGGCGAGGGGCTGGGCAGAAAAGACGAACAGGGCCATGTCGATGCCCCGTCGGGCCGATCCGAGGCGTTCAGCGATCAAGGCCAGACCATTGGCGGGATCATCGTCGGCATGGGGGGCGAAGAGCACCTCCACCTCAGCGGCGCCGAGCTGGACCCGTTGGGCGGCGCCTTCGCCTTTGTCCCTGCCGAAATGCCCGGCCCACAACCGTTCGAATTCCCCCTTGAACAGACCGGCCAGGGCGGTGCTGTCGAAGCGGAACAGATGGTTGGCGTTGCCGCTGGTGCGGCCACCGTCGGCATCGCCGTGGATGTCGGAACTGCTGAAGTTGGCGGAACCGGTGACCACCCAGCGGCCATCCACCACCAGAAATTTGTGGTGCATCAGGCCACTGCCCCGACTGCCATCACTGGTGTCATCCCGCAGCGGCACACCTGCGGCTTCCAGCTGCGCCATGGCATCGCCATGGAATCGCTCTTCGCTGCTCAGGCGGCCATTGCGGTCGCGATCCGCCAGGGCGCTGAGCTGCTCAAGGCGGTCACGGCCATGGGCGTCCAGTTCGCTGGCATGCAGCCCCCCCCAGGGCTGCCGGTAGGTGTTCTCGACCACCACGCGCACCTGCACCCCGGCCCGCTGCCGTTCCACCAGGGCTGCGGCGATGGCGGGCAGTGAGAGCTCCTGAACGGCCACCACCACCTCCCGTCGGGCCCGTCGGATGGTGTCGATGATCAAGGCTTCGAGATCGCTGCCCTCGCGCCACCGGCCGGATGTGGGGCTGCGGTAGCGCTCCAATGTGTCGTGATTGAAGGCCAGCTCCACTCCCTGTGGCAGGGTTGGACGCTGGCGGAGGCGGGGAATGAAGCTGGCCTGGGCCGTGCAGCCAGCCAGGGACAGGCTGAGCAGCAGCAGCCAGGGAAGGGGGATTTGCCGAGACGGCCTGGACATCCTGACGGGGAAGGAATCCGCAGGGTTCCCCGCTCAGCTGTGTTCAGGCATCTCGGCGAAGCGCAGCATCAACGCAAACCACAGGCAGCTCACCACCAGCGTGAGCAGCACCCCGGCACCGATGCCCCAGCGCGAGATCACGAGGGGCACCAGAATCGGCAGCGAGAGGGAACCTGCCAGGGGAAGGCTCAGCACCAGCCAGCGCAGGCCGGCGGAGGATCGCTGTTTCAGAACCATTCGGCCTGGGCCTGTTCCGGAGTGTTGGTGTTGTCTTCGGGGGTCGAGCGGTTGAACTGGAGGGTGATGTGGCGCTTCTGTTCGCCGTCGGCCGCCACTGCTTTGATCGGATACAGCTGATGGCCATCGCGGAAGGGCACCTGGATGCGGAAGGTGCCGTCGGCCGAGAGGGGAACGACCTCATCGCCGATGGTGAGCGTGGCCGAGGGATCGGTGGCGCCGTAGACGATCAGCTCGGCGTCGGCCACCAGCCAGAAAGCCCGCTGACGGGGGACCACACCACCAATGCCGCTCTCACTGCGGCCACTGGCCCAGCGGCCGATGCCGGAGTCGTTGAGCGAGCGGGAGAGGGCTCCACCTTCCTCGCCTTCCTGGTAGGCCTCGGAGCCGGTGCCCAGGCGACGCCAGCGGATGGTGGCCGTCTGATAGAGGCGCTCGTGCAGGCTCACATCACCGGTCTCGACCGGGGTGGGCAGGGGCATGGGCAGCGGCGCCGCTTCGAGGGAGAAGGGCACGAACTGGTCGAGAATCTGCTCACTGGGATGGAGGGCCGGCACCCGGGCGACGGCCGAGAAGGCCAGGGAATACCAGCCGCCGTCGGCCAGGCGGAACCCCAGCTCCACCCGGTAGTCACGATCGCTCAGGGGCACCGGCAGGTACCACTCGCTGGCGTGGGCATCCACCACAACCTCCTGGAGGGTGTGGGGATGGCTGGCCCCATCGTGAAGGCCGGTCACATCGGACACCCGCAGGCAGAGCTGTCGGGCACCCACGGCTTCAGCGGCCTGGCGGCTGGCGGCGGAAATTTCCCAGAAGACGTAGGCCCACTGGGGATCGCGGGGCAGGAAGACAACGCGGGTGTCCGCCAGGGGCAGGGGGGCGTCATCCAGCGACTCTTCGAGCTCCGCCAGGGTGATGGCGGCCTCCACGGCACCGGGGGCGGCGAATTCCTGGCGATGGCTGATGGCGTCCAGCAGCTCCTCCTTCGACTTGCGGCTGTAGAGCGCAACACCAAGGTCGCTGGCCACTCGGCGCAGCTGACGCAGGGTGAGACGGGCCAGGGAGGAGAGGGACTTGGAGACCACGGCTTCCGCTTAAGTTCGGGATCACTCTGACCGGTGTTTCCAGTCGTTACAACGACTCCGGGGGGTCACGTCAGCGATCGCTGATCCGTCCCGGCTTTGGACTATGCAGAAACTGCAAGATTTTGAGGCCCCCCGCTCCGCCCAGCGATGGACCCGCGCCATAAAAAAGGCGCCCCGAGGGGCGCCCAAGGACCCTTGAAGGGCCTTCTCTGTGGCGAGACTCAGCGGCCCACGCTGCGGTAGGGCACTTTCGCCAGATAGTTGCCGCCCACGCCACTGCCAGCCGCCGCAGGTGTGCGCAGGGCAGGCAGGGAACGAACCCAGGGCAGGTAGTCCTCGGGGAAGCCGCCGCGTCGCTGGCGGGAGCGCTCGGGCAGGGTGCGGGCCGTGCCTGTGTAGATGATCTGGGGAAAGCCCAGAATCCCCCTGTGGTAAGCGTCGTAACGGGGTGACGTGATGTTGAACGGGGTTTCACCCAGGTCCCGGGAGCCCACCACGCGGTTGCGATGGAAGGGAACGGTGTCGTAGCCGAAGTTCTCGAGGTACTCCTGGCTGTCGAGGATGGCATCGACCACGCCCTTGACCCCCTGGGTCATCAGCACAGCCGACCAGGCGATCTCCTCGCTCTTGCCGTGGGTGGGGCGCCCCAGCAGCTTTTCCACCAGGTGGCGCACCACCTTGTAGTTGCTGTTGAGGTTGTAGAAGCTGCGGGTGAAGGTGTCCGACAGGCAGAGGGAGCGGATGAACTCCCGCACCGTGATCTGCCCATCCCGCAGCTGGGATTCCAGCGTGCGGTCCCGGTCGACCTTGAAGGCATGAAAGAAGATCTGACGGTAGGCCGCCTCGATCACGAAATTCTGGTCTTCGCGATCCAGCGCCTTGTCGATGGAGATCGCCTTCGGGTCCTCATCGGAACCGACGCGGAAGGCTTTCACCCGGGAGTTCTGGGTGGTGGGCGCGTACTTCAGAAGGGGCAGGGCCACGCGTGCTCGGCATCCGTCGCAGCCGATCGTAGAAGTCACGTCCGGCGGCATCTGCCGACGGGGCGTCGGCACTCACAGTCCGTAACCTTCGCGCTTCCGCTTCGGCGAGGGGGCCTGGCCTCACCAGCCCAGCAAAGACACCGCCTCCTGCCGCGGTGCCGGGGCGTCGCCGGAGACGTCGCCTGGGACGTCGTCGTCCCCAAGGCGGGTCTCGATGCAGAGGCTGGCGGTGTTCGACAGCCCCTCGACGGTGCTGCTGCGCAGCCGTCGGTCTGGCCCGGCAAACCAGAAGCGCTCGACGGTGGTCATCGTTTCGTAGCTGGTGCTCAGCCAGAGCTCGTTCCGCCCGTCGAGGCGGAACCGTCCTGCTACCGGGGCGGTCTCCGCATAGCCCCGATCGCGCAGCAGCAGGCCGCTGCGCCCGGCCCCGTCCTCGGGGATCAGGGCGAAGAGGCTCTCCCCCTGATGTTGTTCGCCGGCCTTGTCCCAGGCCATTGAGCCGCTCCAGCGCACATGGCAGCCCCCCACGACGGTCACTGGTTCATGGCCGTGCAGGCGGGCGATGGCGTCCAGCCGCGGGTCACCGCCCTCGACCATGGCCACCACGATCAGCGAGCCGCCGGCTTCGGCCTGGCGGTGCAGCAGATGGTGGCTGCTGCGTTGGGAGCGCCAGCGGCCGGCGCTCAGCCGGAAGAAACTGAGGGCATCGACAATCGTCTCCATGGGTCGGCGGGTCACGGCTCCGGCGGGTCCATGCTGACGGGTCCCGGGTCGGTGGCCGCCGTCGCGGCCTCGATCAGCTGGTCGAGGCTCAGGGCCAGGGCCGTCACCCCGAGCGCCGCGGCCAGATCCTCCAGCTGGATGGCCGCGGCGATCAGCTGATCCACCAGCAGCCGGCGAAAGTCAGCGTCATTGGCCAGGGGCGGCTGGGCTGCGGCCCAGGCCTCCAGGCGGGCGCGGTCCGGCAGGGGGCCCTCGCGGCGGCCGGCCGCCTCCTGGAGGCTGCGGAGGGCATGGGCCAGCAGCCGCAGGTGCTGACGTTCGCGCAGGGGCAGGGGCACCGCCTCCAGCCGCAGGGATTCCGCGGCGCTGAGGGGGCCGGCCTCAGCCATCGGTGGGATGGGGGGCGATGCGGAAGCCACAGGCATGGTCTCCGTCGAGACGCCAGTGCACCCGCTCCACCGAGCAGTCGGGGAATGTGCGCCGGATGAGCTGCAGCTCCTGGTCGCAGATCAGAGGGAAGGCCTCAGCCACCCGCGACACCGAACCGTGGTATTCGTGCAGCAGCCAGGTGCCCGGGGCGGGCGGTTCGGGATCGGGCAGGGCATCGGCCACGTAACCCTCCCGCCGCCGCAGCTCCACCAGCTGGCGGATCCGCTCGGCCAGGGGGCCGTCGCCGATCTGGGCCCTGTAGGTGTCGGCCAGCTGCTCGGCCTGGCTTCGCAGCAAGGCCTGCACCTGGTCAAGGGGCAGCGACTGGCTCAGGGATTCGAGCAGGCCCAGGGCGAACTGTTCGCTGCCATCGGGGAAGCGGCCGCGGCCGGCGGGCGTGAGCCGCCAGCGGTTGCTGGGTCGCCCGGGGCCGTGGCCGAGGGGGCTGGCCTCCACAAGACCCTGTTCTTCGAGGCTGCGCAGGTGGCGGCGCAGCACCTGCACCGACAGGCCGAGGTCGGCGGCGAGGGAGGCGGCGGTGGCTTCACCCTGGCGCAGCAGCAGGGTCAGGGTCGCCTCATGGGTGCCTGGAACCGGCGGAGAGACGCTCATCAGCTCGGCATTGCCTGGGCAGAGGCTAGAGCTGCAGGCCCCGGCAGGTCATACCCTTGCCTTACCCTGGGGAAAGGAAACCGGGGTGTTTCGTAATTCTCCCGCCCCGATCGAAGGCCATGGCCGCTTCCTCCGAGCCCACCGGGCAGACCCCTGCCGCCTCCGACAGCCTGGAGGTGATCCGGCGGTTCGCCGAGACCTACGCCCAGCGCACCGGCACCTACTTCTGCAGTGACCCCGGTGTCACGGCGGTGGTGCTCGCCGGCCTTGCCCGCCACAAGGACGAGCTGGGTGGTGCCCTCTGCCCCTGCCGTCATTACGAAGACAAGCAGGCCGAGGTCGAGCAGGCCTTCTGGAACTGCCCCTGCGTTCCCATGCGCGAGCGCAAGGAGTGCCACTGCATGCTGTTCCTCACCGAGGACAACCCCTTCCGCGGTGAGAAGCAGACCATCTCCATCGAGGAGATCCAGTCCCTCAGCGCCGGCTGACCCCTCTCCGATGACCGCCCTGCCCCTCAGCGACGCCTCCAGCACCGGCACTGACGCCACCGTCAGTGCCGGTGTCGATGCCCTCGTGGCCCAGCCCTACCGCTACGGCTTCGTCACCGACATCGAGACCGAGAAGATCGCCAAGGGCCTCAGCGAAGACGTGGTCCGGCTGATCTCGGCCAAGAAGAATGAGCCGGCGTTTCTTCTTGACTTCCGTCTGCGGGCCTTTCGCCTGTGGCAGCGCATGGAGGAACCCGACTGGGCGGCCGTCAGCCATCCCCCCATCGATTACCAGGACATCGTGTACTGGGCCGCCCCCCGGCAGCAGGCCCGCAAGGCCAGCCTTGACGAAGTCGATCCGGTCCTGCTCGACACCTTCGACAAGCTCGGCATCCCCCTCACCGAGCAGAAGCGCCTGGCCAACGTCGCGGTGGATGCGGTCTTCGACAGTGTTTCGATCGCCACCACCTACCGGGAAAAACTTGCCGAGCATGGGGTGATCTTCTGTTCCTTCGGCGAGGCGGTGGCTGAGCACCCCGAGCTGATCGAGCGCTGGCTGGGTTCGGTCGTGCCGATCGCCGACAACTACTTTGCAGCTCTTAACTCCGCCGTGTTCAGCGACGGGTCCTTCGTGTACATCCCCCGTGGCGTGACCTGCCCGATGGATCTGTCAACGTATTTCCGCATCAACAGTGGTGACACTGGTCAGTTCGAGCGCACATTGATCGTGGCGGAAGAAGGTGCATCAGTCACCTACTTGGAGGGCTGCACAGCTCCCATGTTCGACACCAATCAGCTCCATGCTGCCGTCGTCGAACTGGTGGCACTTGATGATGCCAGCATCCGTTATTCGACGGTTCAGAACTGGTATGCCGGCGATGAGAATGGCAAGGGCGGAATTTATAATTTTGTCACCAAGCGCGGCCTCTGCAAAGGTCCCCGCAGCCACATCAGCTGGACCCAGGTTGAAACAGGATCTGCTATTACGTGGAAATATCCAAGCTGTGTGTTGGTGGGAGAAGAGTCGGTCGGAGAGTTCTACTCAGTGGCCCTCACTAACAATTATCAGCAGGCGGACACTGGCACCAAGATGGTCCACATCGGCCCCCGCACCCGTTCCACGATCGTCAGCAAGGGCATCAGCGCTGGCCATTCGGCCAACAGCTACCGCGGTCTTGTGCAGATGGGCCCCCGCGCCATCGGCGCCCGCAATTACAGCCAGTGCGACTCGATGCTGATCGGTGATCAGGCGGCGGCGAACACCTACCCGACCATCCGCTCCCAGCAGCCCGAGGCCACCGTTGAGCACGAAGCCAGCACCTGTCGCCTGTCGGAGGATCAGCTGTTCTACCTCCAGAGCCGTGGCATCGCCTTTGAGGAGGCCGTGTCGATGATGGTCAGTGGGTTCTGCCGTGATGTCTTCAGCCAGCTACCCCTCGAATTCGCCGCCGAGGCAGACAAGCTGCTGGCCCTCAAGCTCGAGGGATCGGTGGGCTGATCAAGCCTCAATCGTCCTGTCTGTCCCAGTTCCTCTGCCCGTCCGGTGACCTCCACTCCCGTGTCCGACCGTCCCCCCCTGCTCGAGATCTGCGGCCTGCGGGCCGCTGTCGGCGACCTCGAGATCCTGCGTGGGGTTGACCTTTGCGTGCGTGCCGGCGAGATCCATGCCGTGATGGGTCGCAACGGCAGTGGCAAGAGCACCCTCTCGAAGGTGATCGCCGGTCATCCCTCGTACCGCATCACCGCTGGTCGGGTTCTCTTCCAAGGGGCGGATGTGGCCGACCTCACCCCGGAGGAGCGGGCCCGGGCTGGGCTGTTTCTTGGGTTTCAGTATCCCGTCGAGATTCCCGGTGTCAGCAACCGTGAGTTCCTGCGCGTGGCCACCAATGCCCGCCGGCTTGCCCGAGGCGAGGAGGAACTCGACACGTTCGCCTTTGACGACCACCTCGAGCAGCGGCTCCACCTCGTGAGGATGGACCCTTCCTTCCTTGATCGCAGCCTCAATGAGGGTTTTTCGGGGGGTGAGAAAAAGCGCAACGAGATCCTGCAGATGGCCTTGCTGGAACCGGAGGTCGCGATCCTTGATGAGACCGATTCGGGTCTTGACATCGACGCCCTGCGCATTGTGGCCGAGGGGGTCCGGCAGCTGGCGGGTCCCAGCAATGCCACGGTGCTGATCACCCATTACCAGAGGCTGCTCGAGGCCATCACCCCCCAGTACGTGCATGTGATGGCCCATGGGCGTTTGCTGCGCACCGGCGGCCCCGAGCTGGCGCTGGAACTGGAGCGCCGCGGTTACGACTGGGTCGACGCCGAGGCCGTATGACCGTGATCCAAGATCGCTGGGCCGAGGTTCTCGCGCCATCAGCGCTTCCCAGGGAGTGCCGGGAAAGCTGGCGCTTCACGGATCTGGCTCCCTTGAGGGCCCTGGACCCGGGACGCCTGGCCCCCCGGGCCGGTGCCGCCGTCACCCTGCCGGCCCCCACCGCCGACGTTGTGCGGCTCTGCCTCGGTCCCGACGGCATCCGCTTCAGCCCTGATCCGGAGGCCATGGTCTGGCCCGCCGGGGTCCGCTGTTGCGCTGTTCCCTCACCATCGGCCGAGTCCCCGGTGCTTGCCGAGCGACTGGCTGCCTTGCTGCCCGGTCCGGCCCTGGGGCTCGAGCTGGCCCCCGGCGCCCGGCTGCGGCTGGAGCTGCTGGTCCACCCCGACCAGCCGCTGGCCGTCGCGGCTCCGCGGCTGTGGTTCGACCTGGGTGCCGATGCCTCCCTTGAGCTGGCCCTGGGGCTGAGGGGCCCCGCCGACTCGTTGTTGGTGGCCTGGCTCGGCGCGCGGCTGGCCAGGGGGGCCGAACTGGTGGAGGGGCAGCGTCTCGAAGGGGCAGATAGTGCCGTCACCCTGGTCAGTGAAGACGTGCAGCAGGACCCCGGCAGCCGTTATCTCCGCACGGCCGTCGTCAGTGGCTGGGGCCTTGCCCGCCTGGAACCCCAGGTGTGCCAGGTCCGCGGTCAGGCGAGCACGAGCTTCCGTGATCTGGCCCTGGCCCGGGGGACGACCACCGTTGATCTCCACAGTCGCGTCCGCTTCGAGGGGCCCGAGGGCCAGCTCGATCAGCTGCACCGGGCCCTGGTGGACGATGGCGCCCAGAGTGTGTTCAACGGGGTGGTGCAGGTGCCCCGGCAGGCCCAGCGCACCGACGCTGCCCAGCTGAGTCGCCATCTGCTGCTCAGTCCCCGCGGCCGCGTCGACGCCATCCCCCAGCTCGAGATCGTTGCCGATGACGTGCGCTGCACCCACGGGGCCACGGTGAGCAGCCTCAGTGATGACGAGCTGTTCTACCTGCAGAGCCGTGGTGTTGACCGGGATCTGGCCCGTCGCCTGCTCACCCGTGGTTTCTGTCGACCGATCCTCGCTGACCTCCCCCCCCTGGCGGCCGCCTGGCCCGCCGATGCGCTGCTGCCATGACCACAGACCTCGCAACCCTGCACCGGCCTGACTTCCCCCTGCTGGACCAGGAGGTCCACGGCCAGCCGCTGATCTACCTCGACCATGCGGCCACCAGCCAGAAGCCGCGGAAGGTGCTGGACGCCCTGGAGCACTACTACAGCCAGGACAACGCCAATGTGCACCGGGGGGCCCACAGCCTCAGCGCCCGGGCCACCGAGGCCTTCGAGGCGGCCCGGGCCACCACCGCCCGGTTCGTCGGCGCCGTCGATGCCGACGAGATTGTCTTCACCCGCAATGCCACCGAAGCGATCAATCTGGTGGCCTTCACCTGGGCCCTCGACCGCCTCCGGCCCGGGGATGAGATTCTCACCACCGCCATGGAGCACCACAGCAATCTGGTGCCGTGGCAGTTGGTGGCGGCCCGCACCGGCGCCGTGCTGCGTCACGTCGGCGTCACGGCCGAGGGTGAACTCGATCGGGTTGACCTTGAGCGTCAGCTGGGGCCCCGCACGCGGCTGGTGACCCTGGTTCACGTGAGCAACACCCTGGGCTGCCTCAACCCGGTGGCCGAGGTGGCGGCCCTGGCCCATGGGGTCGGCGCGCGGGTGTTGGTGGATGCCTGCCAGAGCCTGCCCCATCTCCCCATCGATGTGTCCGCCCTCGGCTGCGACTGGTTGGTGGGTTCGAGCCACAAGCTCTGCGGTCCCACCGGCATGGGCTTCCTCTGGGGGCGTCGGGAGCTGCTGGAGGAGGCACCGCCGTTCCTGGGGGGTGGCGAGATGATCGACGAGGTCTTCCTCGACCGCAGCACCTGGGCGGCCCTGCCCCACAAGTTCGAGGCGGGCACTCCCGCCATCGGTGAAGCCATCGGCATGGGGGCGGCCCTCGACTACCTGAGCGCCATCGGTCTCGACCGCATCCATGCCTGGGAGCAGATCCTCACCCGCCAGCTCTGGGATGGACTGGCCCGTATCCAAGGGCTGCGCCCCCTCGGCCCGGAGCCGGGCCGCCAGCCCGACCGGGGGGCCCTGGCGGCCTTCTCGGTGGACGGTGTCCATGCCCACGACCTGGCTGCCCTGCTCGATCTCGAGGGCATCTGCATCCGCAGCGGCCACCACTGCACCCAGCCGCTGCACCGCCAGCTGGGCCTGACGGCCTCGGCCCGCGCCAGCCTGGCGTTCACCACCACCCCCGCCGAAATCGAGCGGTTTCTCGAACATCTCGACGATGCCGTCAACCGGTTGCGCCTCCATGCCTGAGGCCGAGGCCGGGCCGTTGTTGTTCCTGGTGATGCTCGGGGGACGTGTCGAGGGGGGGCTGATTGAGGTCCATGACGCCCGGCTGGTGGCCGGTGTCAGCCTTGAAGCCACCTTCCCCAGCCTGCGCCGGGGCTGGTTCGGTCGTCCCAGGGGCCTTCACCTCGACAGCTGGGCCCAGGTGCGTGGGGTCGATGGCCATGGGATTGCGCTGCGGTCCCAGCCACCCGCTCAGGCCGCCGGGCGCCTTTGGTTCGTGAACCTGGGGGCCTATGAGCCGACGGCATTCCACGAAAGGCACCGCTGTGGTCTGGTGGTCGCCCCCACGGCCCAGGCCGCCCGCGGGCGGGCCCTGCGTCTGCTGCCCCTGGGGGGAGGTCAGCGCCACCACGACGACCTGGCCGCCGTTGACGATTGCCTGGCGGTGGACCGGGTGGACCGCTGGCACGTGCATCTGCGACCTGATCCGGCCTTTGCCGCCGGGCCCCTGGCCCCGGACTGGATCGGTTACCGCCGCATCGACCGGTCCTGACCCTCGATCACGGCGGCCGCGGCGGCTTCACCGGCCCGGATCGCCCCTTCGAAATACCCCGGCCAGCGCCGTGCCATTTCGGTGCCGGCCCACACCACCCGGCCATGGGGGCGGCGCCAGGCGTTGCCGAAGGTGGTCCAGGTGCCCGGCACAGGAAAGGCGGTGAAGGCACCACCGGTCCAGGGTTCAGCGCCCCAGTCGTGCCAGATCAGCTCAATGGGCTGTGCGGCCTCCGGGCCCCACAGGTCTTCGAGTTCGGCCAGCAGGCAGGCCCGCTGGTCGGCGGGGGTCTTGGTGCCGAAGGCCAGGGCCCGGTCCGCTGCAATGAACCCCGCCAGCACCCCTGGCTCTCCTTCGGGGGGTGAGCTGTCGGCCGTCAGTTCCAGCCAGGCCCGCTCCCCCAAGGCCAGGCCGTTGCGGCCGTCATCCCGCCAGAAGGCCCGCCGATACACGGCCAGCACCTTGACCATGGCCCCCATGGGCCAGCGCTGCTGCAGGGCGGCCAGGTCGGCGGGCAGGGGTGGATCGAACTGCAGCCGTTGCCGCTGAGCGGGTGGCATCGCCACCACCACGGCCTGACAGCGATGGCGACCGCCATCGGCCGTCAACACTTCGGCGCCGTCGCGGTCCTGGTGGATTGCCACCGCCGGGCAGCTGCAGTGCAGGGCCGATCCCAGGTCGGCTGCCAGCCGTTCGGCCACCTGGCCGGCCCCACCCCGCAGCAGCCAGGCCTCGGGCACCTCCCGCTGGGGGGCGGTGGCCTGGGTCCAGGCCAGGTGCAGCAGCGACACCTGATGCAGTTCGAAGCCGCCCGATCCCCCCACCCGGCCCAGCCACTCCAATGGCAACCGGGCGGCGGCCGAGGCGCCCAGTCCCTGCAGCCAGGCGTCGGCGGTGATCGTGTCGAGGGCTGCGGCATCAGGGCTGCGCCACGGCTCCTCGGGGTCGATGGTGGCCACCAGCCGGCGGAACCGCTCCTCTACAGCGGCGGCCTCGCGGCGATCGTCGGCGCTGAGCGGGAGATCGTCCGGATCGAAGAACAGCAGCGTGGCGTCGAAGTCGGCCCCGAGGCGCGCCCGGCGGGCTTCGTTCTGCCAGCGGAACAGCCCCGCACCGTCGTAGTGACTGGCGAACCGTTCCAGGCCCAGCTCCTCCACCAGGGCCAGGAAGTGGCTGTGGGTGTCGCCGCCCCACTGGCCCCCCAGGTCCACGGCCAGCCCGGGGGCCAGCTGTCGCCGTCGCATCCGTCCACCGACGGTCGCTGCCGCCTCGAGCACCTGCACCGTCCGACCTGCGGCCTGCAGCTGCCGGGCCGCCACCAGGCCCGACAGGCCAGCTCCCACCACCACCGCATCGAC
>CAZWFG010000017.1:0-21604 GCA_964632245.1 uncultured Synechococcus sp.
AGCGCACCACTTTGGGGTAGTGGGGGTCGTGGGTTCAAATCCCGCCGCTCCGATTTGACGATCGCGGTTCCATCTGACGATCAGGACCTGACCACCAGTCCATTGTCCAATCGTTAAGCCGCCTCTCCCCAGGGGCGGCTTTTCTGTTTCAGCGGGCCAGCCGATGCATCGACAACCGCCACTCACCCTGGGCGCTATCGGATCTCACCAGAAGGTTTGGCAAGGAAACGTGGAGAGCTGGGGATCGGCGGTGAGCAGCACCAGGCGATCCAGTTCGGCCTGGGCAGCCAGCATCCGATCAAATGGATCGCGATGGGGCTGGCTGTAACCGCCTGCCCGCAGTCCATGGGCCAGCGAAATCGGCAGGCCCTCGAAACCATCGGCCTGAAGCAACCCCGGTAGATCGGCGATGGCGCCGCTCAGTTCGGGCAGCTTGCCCTGGTGATGCTTGAGGCTCAGTTCCCACACCGAAGCCGAACTCACCAGCACTGGAGTGGCAGGGGCACTGAGCAGCTCGCGTACGGCGGTGGAAAGGCGATCGGGATCGAACCACCACCAGAGCAGGGCATGGCTGTCGAGCAGGTAGGCGGCCTCACGGCTCATGGCTGCCGCGCCTCCGGCAGCAGGGATCCGGACTCCCAGCTCTCAAGGTCACCGGGGTCCATGGGTTCGAGCAGCACGTCGGGCTGGCCGAGGGGGCCCTGGTTGCGCAACCGGCCTGGGATGCGCTGGGGGGCGGGCGGCGCCAGGGGCATCAGTCGCGCCCAGGGTTTGCCGGCCTTGGCCAGCACGATGGTTTCGCCGGCATGGGCCTCGTCGATCAGGCGCGAAAGGTGGGTTTTGGCCTGGTGCACGTTCACCACCCGCGTGGAACCCTCCTGCATGACGGTGTCTCCCCGTGACCCAGTTAGATTAGCCATGGACTAAGTCCACTTCCTCTGGAATCCCGAGCAGGTGCGGCAGCAGCGGGTAACCGGTCTGACCTGGCCCCGATCCCTGATCCTTGTTCCATCTCCTGCCCGCTGGCCGGTGGGTTGTGTTCCATTCCGCACAGCCGCCCCCTGGCTCCGTGGCTAGCACAGAAAGGACCATCCACCCCAGCCATGGCCAGCTACACGATCACGATTGAGGGCGGTTCGAGCTTCGCCTGTGCCGATGACACCTACATCCTGGATGCGGCCGAAGAGGCCGGGGTGGATCTGCCCTACTCCTGCCGGGCCGGCGCCTGCTCCACCTGTGCCGGCCGCCTGCTGAGCGGTTCCGTCGACCAGTCGGACCAGAGCTTTCTTGACGATGAGCAAATGGGCAAGGGCTTTGCGCTGCTCTGCGTCAGCTATCCCACCTCCGACTGCACGATCAAGGCCAACGTCGAAGACGAGCTCTGATCGCGTCAGCGCAGCCGGGTGAGGGCGCCGTAACCCTTGAGCCAGCGGTTCACCCGTGGCTTGAGGGCCGGCGGCACCTCATGCAGCAGCTGGTCCAGTTCCAGCGCCCCCAGCCGTCGCAGATCGCGCACGTCCACATGCCAGAGCATCTCGGCTTCGCGGATCAGCCGGGCCAGCGTGCGGGACCGTTGCCAGCAGGCCAGCGGCAGGGTGACAGTGGTGGATGACCTGGCCATGCCCCCCACAGTGGTGCGGCCCGGCCGGGTTGGCCCCTGGCCACCGGGGGATTTCAGAGTGCTGAAGACAACTGCTGCAGCCCCGTGCCGCCGCAGCACATCAGGCCTCCAGCACCTCGGTCGCGAAGGGCAGGGCCAGCCGCTGCAACTGGCGGTCACTCAGCCGCCGGGTCCAGGCGCCTTCCACCGGGTCGTTCCAGCGGAACCCCGCCTGTTTCGCCAGTTGCCGCTCGCCGTAGCTCACCACGGCCCTGTGCAACCGCCGGGGTTCGAGAGCTTCCTGCAGCAGCCGCGGCAGGTCATCACAGCGGCGGAACACCTCGGCCAGGTAGATGCAGTCGGTGAGGGCCCGGTGGGCTGCCCACACCGGCACCCCATGGGCCAGGGCCAGATCGCGCACCGACGGCCGCGGCCGCAGGCCCAGGTCGGCGGGCCAGTCGATGTCGTCCATCGTGCAGAGCCAGGGCAGGCCCAGGTCGGGCAGTGGACCCCGGCCAAACCAGGCACGGTCGAAGGCGGCGTTGTGGGCCACGGCACAGTCGGCGGCGGCCGCGAGGCTGGCCAGCAGGTCCAGGCCCTGGCGCCAGGGCTGGGGCAGATGCGTGCAGCGGGCCGGGATGCGGTTGATGCCTTCGGCGGGGTTTGCGGCCACCGGCAGCAGCACCGACAGCTGGGCCAGCACGCTGCGTTCGGGCACCGAGAACAGCACGGCCCCCACCTCACAGCAGTGGTCCTGGTCTGGATCCAGCCCCGTGGTCTCGGTGTCGAGGATCAGCAGCGCCTGCGGTCGGCCTTCCACTGCCACCGTCTCCACCGCCAGTGTCTCCATCGCCTTCTCCTCCAGTGGTGCGGGCCCGGCGATCAGGTCCGTCAGATCACCCTGGGTCCAGTCGTCGGTCGGCGGCACCATCGCTCCATCGGGCACCTCCCCATGCTCCCAGCACGACACCGCCGGGGGCAGCTGCCTGTCTAGGCTTGAAAAGTCGGCTGAGCTGCGTCCATGGCCATCGCTGTCGGTGATCGGGCCCCCGACTTCCGTCTGCGCGATCAGAACGGCGTCGAGCGTGCCCTCCAGGACGTCCAGGGTCGCCCCCTGGTGTTGTTCTTCTATCCCAAGGACGACACCCCGGGCTGCACCGCCGAGGCCTGCAGTTTCCGCGACAGCTTCAGCGATCTGCAGCAGCTGGGCGCCGAGGTCTGGGGCGTGAGCGGTGATGGTGCCGCCAGCCATCGCCGTTTCGCCGAGCGCCACCAGTTGCCTTATCCGCTGCTGGTCGATGACGGGGATGCCCTGCGCCGGCGGTTCGGTGTGCCCCGGGCCCTGCTGCTGCTTCCTGGCCGGGTCACCTACGTCATTGATGGTGACGGCATCGTGCGGCTGGCCTTCAATGCCATGCTCGATGCCACCGCCCATGTCACCGAGGCCCGCCGCTGTCTGCAGGCCCTGCGGGGCGGATGACCTGGCGCCAGCGGGGCGAACTCTGGATCTGTGATGGTTCCCCGGCGGGGCCACGGATCGAGTTCATCGGCGGCAACGGCCTCGGCACCAGCCCCCAGCTGAGCTATCGCCGCCTGCTTGAGGCCCTGGCCCGTCGGGGTTGGACCCTCATCTGCTGGCCTTACCTGCCGGGGTTTGACCACCAGTTGCTGGCGGCCCAGGCCTGTCGTGCCTTCCGCCGCGACCGCGAGCGCAGCGGTGGCAGCCCCGGTTCCACCCTGCGCCTGGGCCACAGCCTCGGCTGCAAGCTGCAGCTGCTGGCGCCCGATGGCGGCCGCGGCTGTCGGGCGACGGCCTTGATGAGCTTCAACAACTACGGCGCCGAACGTTCCGTCCCCCTGCTGGCCGAACTGGGCCCCAGGCTCGGCGTGCGCAGCGAATTCAGCCCCTCGCCAGCCCGCACCCTCGCCTGCGTGCGGGAGGGCCATGGTCCCCCCCAGAACCTGCTGCTGCGCTTCCGCGACGACGGCATCGACCAGAGCGCCGACCTGCTGGCCGCCCTCGCCTCCCGCCCCCATGACGCCAGCGTGCTTGAAGAGCTGCCGGGGGACCACCTGGCGCCGGCCAGCGCCGGCCTGCGGCAGCAGTGGCTGGGGGGTGCCGGCGACGGGGGCCGCCAGCGCCAGATCGAGACCATCGCCGCCACCATCGACGGCTGGTGGCAGGGCCTCAGCCCTGGCGCTGCCTGAACAGCTTGCGCAGCTCCAGGTACACCAGCAGCAGCAGCGAGAAGGCCACACACAGACCCAGTTCCCCCAGGCTGATGGCGTAGGTGCCGAAGAACCCCCGCAGCGGCGGCACGTACACCAGGGCCAGCTGCAGCAGGCTGGTGACCACCACCGACAGCACCAGCCAGGGATTGCCCAGCGGCGGCAGCTGCCAGAGGGGCCGCTGGGAGCGGGCCGAGAGGGCATGGCCCATCTGGGCCAGGCAGAGGGTCGTGAACACAATCGTCTTCCAGCGATCGGGCACCAGCCCCGGATCCGCCGGCAGCGGATGGCGGGCCACCAGGACCATCAGGAGCACGGCGATGGCGGCGAAGACCACACCCACCTCGAGGATGTAGCGGCCCAGACCCCGGGCAAAGATCGTCTCGTTGCGGCCGGCCGGCCGCCGGCGCATCAGATCGGCATCCGACGATTCCACCGCCAGGGCCAGGGCCGGCAGGCCATCGGTCACCAGGTTCATCCACAGGATCTGCATCGGTGACAGGGGCACCGGCAGGCCCAGGATCGGTGCCAGGGCGATGGTGATCAGTTCACCGACATTGCTGCCGAGGATGTAGCGGATGAACCGGCGCACGTTCTCGTACACCAGCCGTCCCTCCTCCACGGCCGCCACGATGGTGGCGAAGTTGTCGTCGAGCAGCACCATATCGGCCGCTTCCCGGCTCACATCGGTGCCGGTGATGCCCATCGCCACCCCGATGTCGCTCTGCCGCAGGGCGGGGGCGTCGTTGACGCCGTCGCCCGTCATCGCCACCACCTGCTGGCGGCGCTGCAGGGCCTTCACCAGGTCGAGCTTCTGCTCGGGGAGCACCCGTGCAAAGACCGAGGTGTGGGCGATGGCCTCCTCGAGGGCCGTGGAATCGAGCAGCTCCAGGTCGCGGCCGGTCAGCACCGCCGCCTGCTCGCCGGCCTCCACCAGGCCCACCTGACGGCCGATGGCCAGGGCGGTGCGGGGATGGTCGCCGGTGATCATCACCGTGCGCACCCCGGCCGAACGGCAGAGCTCGATGGCCCGGATCGCCTCCGCACGCGGGGGATCCATCGAACCGATCAGCCCCAGCCAGCACAGACCCTGTTCGTCGTCGGGTTCGAGGGCCGCCGGCAGGCGCTCAGCCCACGGGCGTTCGGCGAACCCCAGCAACCGCAGGCCATCGTCGGCCAGGGCATGGAAGCGCTCGTGCAGCTGCCGGCGGTCGCTGTCATTCAGGGGGCGGATCCCGTCAGCGGTGGCGATCGTGCTGCAGTGTTCCAGCACCCGTTCGGGGGAGCCTTTCATCAGCAGCAGGGGGGAGGGCTCGCCCGGCGCCGGTTGCACCAGCACCGTCATGCGCTGCCGTTCTGAACTGAAGGGCAGTTCCGCCACCCGCTCGCGGGAGCGGCGTTCCCCGCGGGGTGACACGCCGGCGGCCACGGCCGCCGCCAGCAGGGCGGTCTCGGTGGGGTCCCCCTGGGCCGGCGGATCACCCTCCTGTTCCGGTTGCTGACCGTCGTTGCAGAGCACTGCACAACGCAGCAGCGGAGACAGGGTTCCGGCCGCGGCGGGAGTGCCGTCCGAAGGCTCCTGCAGCTGCACCGTCATGGCGTTGGCGGTGAGGGTGCCGGTCTTGTCGCTGCAGATGGTTGTCACCGAGCCCAGGGTCTCGACGGCGGGCAGGCGGCGGATCAAAGCATGTCGCTGGGCCATGCGCACGGTGCCCATGGCCAGGCAGACGGTGATCACCGCCGGCAGGCCTTCGGGAACGATCGCCACCGCCATGCTCAGCGACACCTCCAGCAGCTCGGCCACGGGCTGACCCAGCAGCGCTCCGATCACCACCACCACCGCCACCAGGGCCATGGCCGACCCCACCAGGATCTTGGCCAGCTGGTCCAGCCGTTCCTGCAGCGGGGTCGGGGCGGGGCTGCTGCTCTGCAGCAGGCTGGCGATGCGCCCCAGTTCTGTGGCGGCGCCGGTGGCCACCACCAGGGCGGTGCCCCGGCCATGCACCACTTCGGTGCCCTGGTACAGACAGTTGATCCGTTCCGGCAGGCCAGTGTCCGCCGCCAGCACCACGCCGGCGTCCTTGTCCACCGGCAGGGACTCGCCCGTGAGCGCCGCTTCCTGCACCGCCAGCCGCGCCCCCTCGAGCAGGCGCAGGTCGGCGGGCACCCGGTCGCCGGCTTCGAGCAGCACCACGTCGCCGGGGACCAGGTCGTGGGCCGGGATCGTGTGCTGATGACCCTCCATGCGCACCTTCACCATCGGTGTCGCCATGGCCTGCAGGGCTTCGAGGGCCTTTTCGGCCCGGCTTTCCTGCACGTACCCCAGCAGGGCATTCAGCAGCACGATCACGCCGATGGCCACGGCGTCCTTGGGAAACTGCCCCGCCTGCAGGTCCAGCACCGCCGAGACCACCGCCACCGCGATGAGCAGCAGCAGCATCACATTGACGAACTGGTCGATCAGGATGCGCAGGTTGCTGCGTCCGCCGCGGCTGGGCAGCTGGTTCGGTCCGTGGCGTTCGAGCCGTGCCTGGCGCATGCCCTCGGCCAGACCCTGGGCAGGGTCCACCTGAAGCACCCCGGGCACGGCATCGGCAGCCAGGGTGTGCCACGCGGTCGGGGCGGGCATGTCAGGGACGACCGGGGCTGAGGGGGGCATGAATGGGGGCTGATCAGTGCCAACCTACCCCGCAAATCTCAGCCCTCACCACGCAGTTGATCGAGCACTGACCGGTCCTCGAGGGTGCTGGTGTCGCCCTGGATCTGCTGGCCGGCGGCGAGCGCCCTCAGGATACGGCGCATGATCTTGCCGCTGCGCGTCTTGGGCAGGGCATCGCTGAAGCGGATCTCGTCCGGACGGGCGATCGGTCCGATCTCGCGCCCCACGTGCCGGCGCAGGTCGGCGGCCAGGTCGTCATCACCGTGGCGGCCGCTCTCCACCGTCACGAACGCCACGATCCCCTCCCCCTTGAGGTCATCGGGGCGGCCCACCACCGCCGCTTCGGCCACGGCGGGATGGCTCACCAGCGCCGATTCGATCTCCATGGTGCCCAGCCGGTGACCGGAGACGTTGATCACGTCATCGACCCGGCCCATCACCCAGAAGTAGCCGTCGGCATCGCGGCGGGCACCGTCACCGGCGAAGTAGAGATACGAGCCATCGGCCGGACGGATCTCCTCCCAGTAGCTCCTGCGGAACCGTTCCGGATCGCCATGCACCGTGCGCATCATCCCCGGCCAGGGCCTGCGAATGGCGAGGTAGCCCCCCTGATCAGCGGCCTGGGAGTTGCCATCCTTGTCGACGATGTCGGCCACGATGCCGGGCAGGGGCAGCGTGGCTGATCCAGGCTTGGTGGGGGTCGCTCCCGGCAGCGGGCTGATCATCACCCCGCCGGTCTCGGTCTGCCACCAGGTATCGACCACCGGACAGCGATTGCCGCCGATCACATCGCGGTACCACATCCACGCCTCCGGGTTGATCGGCTCCCCCACCGTGCCGAGGATGCGCAGGGAGCTCATGTCGTACTGGTCGGGCACCTCACGGCCGCCCTTCATGAAGGCGCGGATCGCCGTGGGGGCGGTGTAGAAGATCGTGCAGCGCAGCTTCTGGATCAGCTCCCAGAAGGCCCCCGGGTTGCCGGGGCGCGGGGCCCCCTCGTACATCACCGTGGTGGCGCCGTTGGAGAGCGGGCCGTAGACGATGTAGCTGTGGCCGGTGATCCAGCCCACGTCGGCGGTGCACCAGTGGATGTCGTCCTCGCGGATGTCGAAGATCCACTGGAAGGTGAGGTGGGCCCAGAGGTTGTAGCCGGCGGTGGTGTGCACCACCCCCTTGGGTTTGCCCGTCGACCCCGAGGTGTAGAGCACGAACAGCCGGTCCTCGCTGGCCATGGGCTCCGCCGGACACTCGGCGGACTGCTGCGGCACCAGGGCGTCCCACCACACGTCGCGGCCCTCGGCCATGGTCACGGCGCCGCCGGTGCGGCGCACCACCAGCACGTGTTCCACCGTGGGGCAGCTGCCGTCGGCCAGGGCCGCATCCACCGCCGGCTTGAGGGGAACGGCGGTGTCCTTGCGGAAGCCCCCGTCGGCGGTGACCACCAGCCTGGCCTCGCCATCGATCAGCCGGTCCCGCAGGGCTTCGGACGAGAACCCGCCGAACACCACCGAGTGGGGAGCCCCGATGCGGGCGCAGGCCAGCATGGCAATGGCCGCCTCGGGCACCATCGGCATGTAGAGGGCCACCAGGTCGCCCTTGCCGATGCCCAGGGTGCGCAGGGCGTTGGCCGTGCGACACACCTCGGCGTGCAGTTCGCGGTAAGTGAAACGCCGCTCGTCGCCCGGTTCCCCCTCCCAGATCAGGGCGGTGCGGTCGGCCCGCGGCCCCTGCAGATGGCGGTCGAGGCAGTTGTACGAGAGGTTCGTGGTGCCGCCCTCGAACCAGCGGGCGAAGGGAGGGTTGCTCCAGTCGAGCACCGTGTGGAACGGCTCGAACCAGTGCAGCTGGCTGCGGGCCAGATCCCCCCAGACGCCATCGGGGTCCGCCTCGGCCCTCGCCGCCAGGGCCCGGTAGGCCTCGAGGCTGGGAACGCGGGCGCCGGCCCCTGACCCGGGCTCCGGGGCGAACACCCGCTGCTCGTGCAGCACCGATTCGATGGTCGCGTCTGTCGCGTCGCTCATGGGGCCGCCGGTGGCTGGGGTCTCGTCCGGCATTGAATCGCCCGGGGGGCCTCCGTTGCGGCAGGCTGAAACGCTCGTTCATGCAGCGCCCCGTCGCCATGGCCTCCGCCGACCGTCCCCTGGGTTGCCTGTTCGACCTCGACGGGCTGCTGCTCGACACCGAACCCCTGCATGCCGAGGCCTGGACCCGTGCAGCGGCCCATTTCGGTGCCGAGTTGCCACCATCGTTGCTGCTGCAGCTGCGGGGGCGCAACCGCTTCGACAATGCCGCCACGGTGATCGGGCAGCTGGGCCTCAGCCAGACGGTGGAGCAGCTGCTGGCGGTGCAGCAGCCCCTGGCCCGCAGCCTGATGGCCCGTTCCCAGCCCATGCCCGGTGCCCGGGAGCTGTTGGATCGCTGCCATCGGGCCGCCATTCCCACAGCCATCGCCACCAGCAGCAGCCGCGGAGCGGTGAGCTGGAAGCAGAGCTTTCATCCCTGGCTGGAGGCCGTGGCGGTGCAGGTCTGCGGGGATGACGCGGAGGTTGCCAGCGGCAAGCCAGCACCTGACCTGTTCCTGGTGGCCGCCCGTCGTCTGGGGGTTGCCGCCCACGACTGCTGGGCCTTTGAAGATTCACCGGCCGGGGCCGTGGCGGCCCGCGGGGCCGGTTGCCGGGTGTTCGTGCTGCCCGCACCGGGGCTGGGGGCCGCCGACTATCCCGCGGGCGTCGAGCTGCTGGAGGAGCTGGCCGCGGTGCCCCTCTGACGATCCCGCGGCCCTGGCCTCAGCCGCCGTGGCGCACCCGCAGGGCGCGGGGATCGCTCCAGCTGCCGTTGCTGCTGAACCCCCGGGGATTGCCGCAGAGGTGGCGCACGATGAAGAAGATCGACTCGCAGTCCTCCGGCCGGTGGAGGTCGGCGGCGATCTCTTCAATGCCCCGCTCCCGGCCGTCGGCCAGCAGGGTTTCCACCTGCCCCTGCAGCTCCAGCACCTTGGCGGCTGCTTTCTTGCCGGCTTCCACCCCCGGCTGGTGGTAGGCGTTGATGTCGATCAGCTCGCCGTAGAGCCCCACCGCCCGCTCGAAGAGGGCGATGAGGGCTCCCAGGGCCCGGGCATCGAACCGCCGCAGGGTGAGGGTCATGCTCTGGCGTCCGCCCTCGAACAGGGCGGCCCGGGTTCCCTGCAGGAAGCCGTCGAGGTAATCGCCAGGCCAGGCCCCGTCGAGGCAGGGGATGTCGGAGGGATCTTCGAGCACCTCGATGAACGTGACGAAGAAGTTGTCGATGCCGTCACGCAGTTGCTGCACGTAGGCGTGCTGGTCGGTGGAGCCCTTGTTGCCATACACCGCGATGCCCTGGTTCACCACCCGGCCCTGGCGGTCGAGGCGTTTGCCGAGGGATTCCATCACCAGCTGCTGCAGGTACCGGCTGAAGACCTCCAGCCGGTCCCGATAAGGCAGCACCACCATGTCGCGGCAGCCCCGGCCCTCACCGGCGGCATACCACGAGGCCGCCATCAGTGCCGCCGGGTTGCTGCGCAGATCGGGGCGGCGGGTGGCGGTGTCCATCACCGCTGCCCCCTGCAGGAAGGCCTCGGCATCGATGCCCGCCAGCACGGCCGGCAGCAGACCGACGGCGCTGGTGATCGATGTGCGACCGCCCACCCAATCGAACATGTCGAAGCGGTTGAGCCACGTTTCGGCGGCGGCGGTGCGGTCGAGCTGGCTGTCGCGCATGGTGATCGCCACCGCCTGGCGGTTCCACTGGCCCCCCAACTGCTGCAGCCGCTCCCGGGCCTGCAGCATGCCCAGATGGGGCTCGGGGGTGCCGCCCGATTTGCTCACCACCACCACCAAGGTGCGCAGCAGCCGATCCCCCAGGGCGTCGAACAGCCGGCTCATGCCGGCGGGATCGACGTTGTCGAGGAAGTGGAAGGTGAGGCCGCTGCGGTTCTCTTGCAGGGCGCGGATCATCAGCATGGGCCCCAGGCCCGAACCGCCGATGCCAATCCACAGCACATCGGTGAAGGGTTGGCCGCCGGGGGCCGTGAGGCTGCCGCCGAGCACGTCCTGGCCGAACGACTGCAGCCGCCGCACCTCGGCGCTGATGTGGTCGGCCACGCTGCGGTCGGGGGCCAGGTCGGGCTGGCGCAGCCAGTAATGGCCCACCTGTCGCCCCTCATCCGGATTGGCGATCGCCCCCTTCTCGAGGGCTTCCATGGCGTCGAAGGCCTGGGCCAGGGGGGCCTGCAGGTTCTGCAATTCCGCAGCCGAGAGGGCCATCCGGCTCACGTCCAGCCACAGGCCCAGCGGGTCGTGGTGCCAGAGCAGGTCGCAGAAGCGGGCCCATTGCTCCTTGGCGCTGGAGCGGTCGAGATCGGGCAGATCGGTCGCCATGCTGAGGGAGGTCATGCTCAAGCGCGGTGCGGTCCTACGGGCAAGGTATGCAGAGAACAGCCTGAATGGTTGATCTGCAGGCCAGACCGTTGCCGTGGGCGAACTCTGCAGAGGGACTTAAGCTTTGAATGACCAATTCTGCGCGCCAGCCTTGCCGGACCGGCACCTGCACCAGCGGCTCCTGAGGTCGGCCTGGAGGACCCTTCTGCCGGTCCTGTCCGTGGCGGTGCTGCTTCCGGCCAGCCGTGTGGGGCGTCCGGACCCCCTCACCAGCGCCTCTGCTCCCACCGACCTGTCCCCTGGACTGGTGGTGGAGGGCCAGCGCCCGGACCCCACGGACTTCAGCAGCGAGGAACTGCGCGACCTGCAGCGCCGGTTTGGTGTCCATGGTCCCCAACCCGCCCTGGCCCAGCTGTTCACCGATGGCCTCGACCACTGGGCCCCGCTGCGCAGCCACACCCTGGACCAGCTGGAGCCCCTGGCCCCTGTGGTGCGCCGCGAGGCCCGGCGCCACAACCTGAACCCGATGCTGCTGGCGGCGATCCTCTACGACGAGATCAAGCACGCCAAACCGGGTGAGAACACTCCTCTGGCGGTGCACTCCGGCCTGTTCCGCACCCATGGTCCGGCCCAGCTGAGCGTTGAGGAGCTGATTCATCAGAAGCTGTTGCCCCCTGACCCCAGCCCGGCCCAGCTGGCCCAAGCCCGCGACCAGCTGCTGGATCCTGAGCGCAATGTCGAGCTGCTGGCCGGCCTGCTGGCCCGCCTCAGCCGCGCCCTCGGATACTCCTCCGGTGAGTTGCTCGAAGCCAGCACCAGTCCCCGGGCCGCCCACCGCCTGGCCACCCTCGCCTACCTCCACAACGGCAAGCTCGACTATCCGGCCCGCATCCTTCGCTACATGCAGGATCCAGCGCTGCACGCGTTGATCTACGGCGCCCGCCGCACCGTCGAATCTCCGCTCATCTGACGCAGACCAGGCCGAGGGCCGTCAGTCGCCGTTGCAGCTCGGTCCAGTCAAAACTGCGGGGATCAGCCCGTTCGCCGCCCAGATCCACATGGCGATGGGTGGTGATGGCCTCCGGACGGATGCCGTAGCGCACCATCCAGTCCGCGATCACCCTGGCCAGGGCGTCGTACTGGGCCGGGGTGTAGCCGCTGTGGTTCGGTCCACTGTTCTCCCCATCCTCCGGGGTCTCGAGGCTCACGTGCAGGGCGAAGTTGTTCAAGGAGCCGCTGAAGCGACGGTTCGTGAACACCCAGCGGCCATCAAAGGCCGAGAAACCGGCGCCATAGGCCCGCTGGCTCGGATCCACCGTCTTCACGATCTGACCATCGAGGCCCACCAGGGTGTGGTAGCTGGCCTGGTCGTCATCGTTGGGGTGGGGGGTGGTCACAGAGTTCACGGCCGACTGGAGGCCGTAGACCGTTTCGTGCAGCACGATCACCGACGGGGTGGGGTTGATCGCCTGGCCAAAGGCATCGCGGGTGCGTCGCGTGGAGTAATTCGAGGGATCGGGACGCACCTTGCGGATCTGCAGCGGCATCTGGCTGAGGTGCTGGCGCAGCACCGGATCGGAGGCTGGGCAGGCCCTGGTGAGCGGTGACACCCAGCGCGGCTGGCTTGGTGGCGCCGGGGTGCGGTCGCGCTGCTCACTGGGGGTTCGCGCCGCCTCGCGGATCCAGCCGATGGCGGGCCGTCGCAGCAGCAGCCCGTCGGAGGCAGGCTCCTGGCGCAGGCCCGACACCACCACCGCCGCCAGGCCCACGCTCACCGCGGTGCCCACCCCCACCGCCAGCAGCAGCGACCGCTGGGATCGTGGGTGCTGGCTCAAGGCTCCCTGCCGTGGAGCCACCGGTGACGGAGCAGACATGGGGCGGGGCCGGCGGAGGGATCGGGGACGAGACGCCAGCGCACCGGGGTCGGGGCGGCGGGGGTGAGGGGCAGGGGCCGGACGCGGCCGTCACGGCAGATCAGCAGTTCGGCGGGCTGGTCCACTCGGAGGCACGCCTCCAGTTGCTCCTGGTTACGGAGCCGTTCGCCGTCAATGGCGATCAGCTCGTCTCCAGGGGCCAGCCCGGCGGTTTCCGCCGGGCTGGCGCGGTCCACCCGCTGCACCTGCAGCAGGCCGGACACCGTCTCGAGGCGGAGTCCGGTGGCCGGGATGCTGCCCGCTTCGGCCAGCAGCTCCAGGCCCACATGCTTTAGGTAGCCATCCAGAGGTAATTCGTCCAGGGACCTCAGCCAACGGTCCAGGGACCCTGGCAGATCCGGAGCTGCCGCGCCGATCACCGCGAACAGATCCTCCTGGCCATAGCCCCGGCCGCTGAGGCCGAACTGCCGCCACAGCCGCTGCAGCACCCCCTGCAGGCTGTCGCCGTTCGCCAGCAGGTGCAGGTCCAGCAGCAGGGCCACAAGCTGCCCCTTGAGGTAGTAGCTGATCTGGTGCCCGGCGCTGTGGGCGTCGGGCCGGTAGAGCTTCACCCAGGCTTCTTCGCTGCTGGCCTCGAGGGTCTGCACCCCACGACCGGGGGTGGTCAGGTACCGGCTGATGTCCTCACTCCAGTCCCGCAGCAGCTCGTTTTCCCTGCAGAGGCCCGCCCGCAGCACCACCAGCCCGTCGAAATAGCTGGTCACCCCTTCGGCGAACCAGAGGGTGGGCACGATCGTGGCGCCGCTGTAGTCGTAGGGCTGCAGTTCTCGTGGTCGCAGACGCCGAACGTTCCACTGGTGCAGGTATTCGTGGGCCACCAGCTGGTACAGGCGCCGTTCGCCGTCGGCGTGGCGCAGCTCCCGCCGGCTGTAGAGCAGGGCACAACCATCGTCATGTTCGAGCCCGCCATAACCCTCGCCGCAGAACCGCACCAGCAGGTGATAGGCCGCCGCTGCCGGAGCTGGTTCCCCCATCAGCTGGCAGGCCGCCCGGGCCAGGGCCGGCAGGGCGTCTCGCCAGCGGTCCACGGGCGCCGGTTCCGGCAGCCCCTGCCACACCCAGTGATGGGGATGGTCGCCCACCGTGAAGCTCAGCCGCCGCAGTTCGCCGCAGGCGATGGGGGCATCGACCAGGGCATCGAAGTCGCCCGCCACGACATTGAGGTCATCGCCGCCGATCGTGTCGTCGCCTGGCAGGGAGCAGGCCGCCTGCCAGCCGTCGGGCAGCCGTAGCCGCACCGAATGGGGGCGCCAGCGCTGGCCTTCCACCAGCAGCGCCCAGGCGGCGGCTGTGAGAAACGCCCCGTCACCGTCCAGCCAGTTGGTCCGCACCGACCGCTCCACCCCCAGCACCCCGTAGTGCACCTCCACCTCCAGGTCGGGGGCGGGTTCCAGCCGCCAGCGGTGGCGCTCGAGCCGTCGCAGGGGGAGGGGGTTGCCCCCCTGGTGCACCCCGAGCCGATCGAGGTGACGCACGTACTCCCGTTCCAGATAACTGCCCGGCGTCCAGGCCGGCAGCAGCAGGGTCTGCACGGGCGACTGCGGCACGAAGCGCAGGGTGACGCCGATGCGGTGGCTGTGGGGTTGCCTCAGGTCGAGGGTGAAGGACGGCACGGGCGCAGCGATCAGCCGCCCGGCTGCAGCACAGCGCCGGGCAGGGCGGCGGCCTGGCGCAGGGCCTCGCGGGCGGCGTAGGCGCGGCCCACCTGGGCCAGATGACGCTGGCCGGCCCCCCCCAGGGCCGCCCGCTGGAGGTCGACCACCAGCTCAAGGGTGCCATCGGCGGCCCGGCGCCAGCCGAGCTGGACGCCGTCGTCGAAGCGGGCCAGCAGCAGGCAGGCCTCCGCCTGCCCCACCATGCGCAGGGTTCCGCCCCAGGTCACCTGCGCTCCGAGGGACTCGAGGCTGGTGGCGAGCAGCTGCTCATCGGCCAGCACCGTGGGCAGGATGGAGAGATGCGACACAACCCCAGCTCCGTCGAATCCGACCCTAGCGATGGCCGTGTGCGCGTGGGCGTGCTGGCCTCGGGCGGAGGCAGCAACTTCGAGGCTCTGGTGCAGGCCTGCCGCGACGACCGGCAGCATCGGGCCGAGGTGGTGCTGCTGATCGTCAATCGCCCGGAGGCGGGGGCCATCGCCAGGGCCGAACGGCTGGGGGTTCCCTGCTGCCTGGTCGACCATCGCCGATTCGCCAGCCGTGGCGACCTGGACGATGCCCTGGTGGACCGCCTGCAGCAGGACGCTGTGGATCTCGTCGTGATGGCCGGCTGGATGCGGATCGTCACCTCCCGTCTGATCCAGGCCTTCCCCGGCCGGCTGCTGAATCTGCACCCCAGCCTGTTGCCGGCCTTCCGCGGCCTTGATGCCATCGGCCAGGCCCTGGCCGCCGGGGTGAGCGAGACCGGCTGCACCGTTCATGAGGTGGTTGAGGAGGTCGACGCCGGACCGGTGCTGGCCCAGGCGGTGGTGCCGGTGCTGCCGGGCGAGACCCGTCCTTCCCTGGAACAGCGCATCCACCGGGAGGAGCATCGGATCCTGCCGCAGGCGGTGCTGGCCCGGGCCGAGCTGCTGCAGCGCCGTTCCGGCGGGCCGGATCAGCGATAGGGCCTGGTCAGGGATAGAAGGGCAGCTGCGGCAGGCCGGTGTCCGGCGGCTGGCCGGTCATCACGTTGAGGCACTGCACGGCCTGGCCCGCCTGCCCTTTCAGCAGGTTGTCGATCGCACTCATCACCACCACCTGGCTGGTGCGTTTGTCCACCGCCACCGACAGCAGGGCACGGTTCGTCTGACGCACCCATTTGGTGGAGGGGTAGGTGCCGACGGGCAGCACCGCCACGCATGGATGGTCGCGGTAGGTCACCTGGAACAGGGTGGTGAGGTCTTCGGCGGTGAGCCCGGGATCCCTCAACCGTCCGTAGACGGTCGCCAGAATTCCCCGCACCATCGGCAGCAGATGCGGCGTGAACTGCAGCTGAATGGCCCGGCCTGCCGCCCGGCTGGCCTGCAGCTCAATCTCGGCCGTGTGGCGATGGCCCACCACGCCGTAGGGAGCGACGCCCCCATCGGCTTCGGCCAGCAGCAGATGTTCCTTGGCGGCGCGGCCGCCCCCCGAGGTGCCGGTCTTGGCATCGATGATGATGCCTTCCCCTTCGATCAACCCCTGCTGCAGCAGCGGCATCAGGGCCAGCAGGCTGGCGGTGGGGAAACAACCCGGAGCCCCCACCAGCCGGGCCTTCGCCAGGCGGTCGCCGGCCCATTCCACCAGGCCGTACACCGCTTCGGCACAGAGGGCGTCGTCGTGGCGCGGCTGCGCCTCGGCTTCGCTGGTGTAGGTGGCGGCCCACTGGGCCACGCTGGGAAAGCGGTAGTCGGCCGAGAGGTCCACCACCCGCACGCCTGCCTGCACCAGCGCCGGCGCCAGGCGGCTGGCCAGACCGTTGGGCAGGCTCAGCACCGCCAGGTCGGCGGCGGCGGCGATGGCCTCGGGGTGGGGCTCTTCAATCGCCGGGTTGCCGGGCAGGGGCAGGAAAGGGGTGCGGTCGTTCCAGTGCTGGCCGACGCTGCCGCTGCCGCCCAGAAAGGTCACCCGGAAGCCGGGGTGGTCGTGCAGCAGCCGCAGGATCTGCAGTCCCCCGTAGCCGCTGGCACCGATGACGGCCACGCGCTGGGGGGAGGGGGGAGCACCGGCCATGCCATGGGCGGATGGGTCCCGGACTTTAGGGATGCGATGGGCCGCCGCCGACGGAGGCCATGGGGGCGGGGCCTATAACCGATGTTTGTGTGGCGGGTCATGGGCCTGGAGCAGCGGGCCGGCACGACGGCCTTTGATTCGATCGAGCGGGCGTTGGCGGCCATCCGGGATGGCGCCTGCGTCGTTGTCGTGGACGACGAGAACCGGGAGAACGAAGGCGATCTGATCTGTGCCGCCCAGTTCGCCACCCCCCATCAGATCAACTTCATGGCCACCGAGGCCCGGGGTCTGATCTGCCTGGCCGTGGAGGGGGAGCGGCTCGATGCCCTGCAGCTGCCGCTGATGGTCGACCAGAACACCGACCACAACCAGACAGCCTTCACCGTCAGCATCGACGCCGGTCCCGAACATGGCGTCAGCAGCGGCATCTCGGCCGAAGACCGGGCCCGCACGATCCAGGTGGCCCTCCACCCGGCCACGCGTCCGTCAGATCTGCGACGGCCCGGGCACATCTTCCCGCTGCGCGCGCGCGCAGGGGGCGTGCTCAAACGTGCCGGTCACACCGAGGCCGCCGTTGATCTGGCCCGCCTCGCCGGACTGACCCCCGCCGGGGTCATCTGCGAAATCCAGAACCCCGACGGTTCCATGGCCCGGCTGCCGCAGCTGCGCGACTACGCCGATCGGCACGGGCTCTGCCTGATCAACATCGCCGACCTCATCCGCTACCGGCTCGATAACGAACGGTTCGTGGTGCGGGAAGCGCGGGCGACCCTGCCCAGCCTCTTCGGCAGCTTCGAGGCCATCGGCTACCGCAACACCCTCGATGGCACCGAGCACGTGGCGCTGGTCAAGGATCTGCCCCAGACCCCCGGGGAACCCGTGATGGTGCGGGTGCATTCTGAATGCCTCACGGGCGATGCCTTCGGTTCCCTGCGCTGCGACTGCCGCCCCCAGCTGGAGGCCGCCCTGCGGATGATCGAGGCCGAGGGATGCGGGGTGGTGGTCTACCTGCGCCAGGAGGGGCGTGGCATCGGCCTGCTCAACAAGCTCAAGGCCTATGGCCTCCAGGACCAGGGGCTCGACACGGTGGAGGCCAACGAACGGCTGGGGTTCGCCGCCGACCTGCGCAACTACGGCGTCGGTGCCCAGATCCTCAGCGATCTGGGGGTGCGGCGGCTGCGGCTGATCACCAACAACCCCCGCAAGATCGCCGGCCTGGGCGGCTATGGCCTCGAGGTGGTTGATCGCGTGCCCCTGGTGATGGACCCGGGCGAGCACAACGCCGCCTACCTGAGCACCAAGAAGACCCGTCTCGGCCATCTGCTGCAGGGCCCTGCGGCGGTCGTCGCCTGGGATGGTGCCGAGGTCGCCGACCCGGCTGCCCTGCATGAGCTGCAACGGGGACTGGAGGAGGCCGCCGGCGGCCTCGGCCTGGCCCTTGAGCCCGAGCGCCATGGCCGGGTGCTGGCCGTGCTTGGCGGGCCGGCTCTGGCGATGGTGGCCAGCGCCGATGACCAGGTTGCCCTTGAGCGGGGCAGCCTGGCCCTGCTGGCCGGCCTTGCCGCACGGCCCGACACCCGCCGCCTGCAGCTGCTGCTCGCCCCCGACCGCCAGCGCAGCGACCATCCGCCGGCCGAGCTGCCGGTCTGGCAGGGGCGGCTCGACTCCCTGGCCAGCGGCGCCGATCCTGGCCCCGGCGGCGATGTCCTGCGCTGCTGGATCAGGACTCCTCAATCCTGACGCTCTTGATCCGGGTGCCCTTGCGGATGGCCAGCACCACGGTCAGGTCGTCGGTCTTGCCGAAGACCGTGTGGACCCCGTCGAGATGGGGCTGGGCTTCGTGGCACAGGAAGAACTGACTGCCGCCGGTGTTCTTCCCGGCGTGGGCCATCGACAGGGTGCCGGCCTCGTGCAGCCGCGGGTTGATCTCGCAGTTGATCGTGTAGCCCGGCCCACCGGTGCCGGGCATGCCGCCGCGGGACCCCTCGCGGGTGTTGGGACATCCCCCCTGGGCCATGAAGCCGTCGATGACCCGGTGGAAGGCGAGCCCGTCGTAGAAGCCCTCCTGGGCCAGCTTGACGAAGTTGGCCACCGTGGCGGGGGCGTCGGCGTCGAACAGCTCGATCACCAGCTGGCCGGCGTCGGTGTCCATCACGGCTCGGGTCATCGGGTGGAGGCAGAGTGGTGCCTCTGAACCCTGGCACAGCGATGGTCTCCCGCGTCGATCCCCCGGCTGATCTGGCCACCGCCTGCATCGGTGTGCTTGGTGGCAGCGGTCTGTACGCGATGGAGGGCCTGCGGGACGTGGAGGAGCTCGCCATCGACACCCCCTGGGGGCCTCCGTCCGATCGGTTGCGACGGGGACGACTGGGGGAGGCGACGGTGGTGTTCCTGGCGCGCCATGGCCGCCATCACACCTTTCTGCCCTCTGAAGTTCCCTACAGGGCCAACCTGTGGGCCCTCCGTTCCCTGGGGGTGCGCTGGATCCTCTCCTGCTCGGCGGTGGGATCGCTGCAGGAGGACGTGCGGCCCCTGGACCTGGTGGTGCCGGACCAGTTCCTCGACCGCACCCAGGGGCGTCCGGCCTCGTTTTTCGGTGAGGGGGCCGTGGCCCATGTGGCCTTCGGCGATCCCCTCTGCCCGGTGGTTTCGGGCGTGCTGGCCGAGGCTGCTGCTGCGGAACTGGCCGCTGACCGGCGGCTGCACCGGGGGGGCACCTACCTGTGCATGGAGGGACCGGCCTTCTCCACGCGGGCCGAATCCGAGCTGTACCGCCGCTGGGGGTGCAGCGTCATCGGCATGACCAACCACACCGAGGCCCGCCTGGCCCGGGAGGCCGAGGTCGCCTACGCCACCCTGGCGATGGTCACCGACTACGACTGCTGGCATGCCGACCACGACGCCGTGACCGTCGAGATGGTGATCGCCAACCTGCAGGCCAATGCGCGCACGGCCCAGGGGGTGGTGGCCCGGGCGGTGGCGGCGCTGCATGATCAGCGTCCCCCGTCGCCGGCCCATACGGCCCTGGCGACGGCGTTGATGACGGCACCGGAGCAGGTGCCGGCCGCCACCCGCCGACGCCTCGACCTGTTCACCCGTCCCTACTGGGGGCCCTGCAGCTGAACGCCGGCCGCCGCCAGGGCCCGGCGCAGGTTGCCCGAGGCGGCCTGCAGCCCGGCAGCCGCGGCGTCTGCAGGGAGGCCACTGGCCGCCATCAGCAGGGCGAGCTTGACCGAACCATCGGCCCGCTGCAGCAGCTCGGCACCGGCATCGCGGTCCACCCCGGCCAGGTCGCGCAGGATGCGCAGGGCCCGGTCTTCGAGTTTGGTGTTGGTGACCGCCACGTCGACCATGCGGTTGCCGTGCACCTTGCCCAGCCGCACCATCACGCCGGTGCTGAGGATGTTGAGCGCCATCTTGGTGGCGGTGCCGGCCTTGAGGCGGGTGGAGCCGGTGAGCAGTTCGGGCCCCGTGAGCAGACGGATGTCGATGTCGCAGGGCATCGGTGCCTGGCTGGCGGGCACGCAGGCCATCGCCACGGCCAGAGCGCCGCGTGAACGGGCATGCTCGAGGCCGCCGAGCACATAGGGGGTGGTGCCGCCGGCGGCGATGCCGACCAGGGCATCGCCAGCCCCGAAGCCGCGGGCCTGCAGATCGTCGCGGCCGGCTTCGCGCAGGTCCTCCAGACCTTCGGAACTGCGCAGCAGGGCCGCGGCTCCGCCCGCCAGCACGCCCTGCACCAGCTCGGGATCGCTGCAGAACGTGGGTGGGCACTCAGCGGCATCAAGAACCCCCAGCCGTCCCGAGGTGCCAGCCCCGAGGTAAAAAAGCCGGCCCCCCAGCCGCAACCGGTCGGCGATGGCGTCAACGGCCGCGGCGAGGTCGGCGGCGGCGGCGGCCACGGCCTCCTGGGGACGACGGTCTTCGGCGGCGAACAGCTCGACCAGCTCGCGGGTCGGCAGGCGGTCGAGCCCCTCACTGGCCGGATTGGCCTGTTCGGTGAGCAGATGACCCCGGTCGTTGCTGCTCACAGCAGGCCCTCCAGGGAGCGACGGAAGGCCTCCAGCTGCGGATCCCGTTCCTCATCCAGGTGGGCTTCCTGTGCCCCGTCGTCGGGATCCTCGTCCTCCTTCCAGTGGCTCAGATCGAGGTTCCGTTCGGGCGGGGCCAGCAGCAGCCGCTCCTCGGCCGTGCCCGGCACGAAGCCGGCCGGCACGACCCGGGCCTCATACCCGGCCGAGGCGCAGAAGGTCTCCATCTCATCCTTCGAGATCGCCTCCACCGTCGCCGTCGGAAAGTCCTGGGCTTCGAGCAGGCCGGCGTAGCGCAGGGCGTCGTCCTCCTCCTCGAACAGCAGCACCACCGTGCGACCCGCCAGCTCGAGGGAGTGGATGCCTTCGCTGTCGCTGCCGGCATCGAAGAGCAGCACGTGAACCCGTTCGCTCACCTCAGATCCGTGGCTTGGGGCATTGTGTCACCGTCCGCCAGGTCGAGCAGACGCCGGTAGAGGGCTTCCTCGGCTTCGCTGAGCCGTTCGGGCAGCGTCAGCCGCACCTCCACGATCTGATCGCCCCGTTCGCCGTCGCGTGCGAGGCCGCGGCCGCGCAGGCGCAGCAGACGGCCGCTTGAGGTGCCAGCCGGAATCCGCAGCCGCACGGGTCCTGCCAGGGTCGGCACCACGGCCTGACAGCCCAGGGCCGCCGCCGGTGCCGCCACATCCAGCCGATACAGCACCCGCAGTCCGTCGATGCGCAATCCCTCCTCGGTGCGCACCTCCACCTGCAGGAAATGGTCATGGCCGCCCGGGGCGACCCCCTCCAGCCGCAGGCGCCAGCCATCGCCGCAGCCCGGGGGAGTGGGCACCTCCACCTCCAGGCCATCCGCCAGGGTCAGGGTCACGACGGTGCCGTGCAGGGCCTGGTCAGGGGTCAGGCGCACCAGGGTCTCGCGGTCACCGGCCCTGGTCACCGGCGGTGGGGCTGCGGCGGCCGGTGTTGGCCGTTGGTCAGGGGTGGAATCTTGTGCCGCCGCCGTCGCCGGCCGGCCCAGGAGATGATCGAGGTAGGTCTCGAAGGCAGGGAAAGCCGTTGCGAAGG
>CAZWFG010000018.1:0-21512 GCA_964632245.1 uncultured Synechococcus sp.
CCTGCAGAGCCCGGCGGCCAGGCCTGGGAAGCAGTGTTCGAGGTACGAGCAGTGGCCGTCCCAGTGGGCGGGTTGCCAGCGCGAGAAGCTCAGCCGCTGGGCGCCTGCCACGGTGCCGGTGCGCCGGTCCCACACCAGCAGATGCCAGTAGTGGTCATCACGGCCGGCGAGCTCGCTGGACTGGGCGCCGACGCGCGACGCTGCCCTGCCGGCCTCGGCCCGCAGGCGTCCGATGCCATCGGCCAGGGGACCGAAGGCCTCGGGCCGCAGCAGATAGGTTTCCAGGTCCCCCTGACGGAAGAACAGGGCCTCGGCGAAGTGCCGCGGCAGATCGGGCAGGGGTGTCGGCAAAACCGTCATGGGCTGGATTCTGGAGCACCCGGCCAGGACCGATGTCGCTGATGTCACCCAGACCGCAATCCCTGGTGCTGCTTCATCAGGGGGCCGGACCCACCATCGACCATTTTTTGGCGGCCCCGCTTGAACGGCTGGGCTGCGGGCGTCTTGACCTCGACAGCCGCCGGCCCCCTGCCGACGAACTGGCCCGCCTGCCGGGCCCGCCTCCGGTGCTGCTGGTGGTGCGGGCCCTGCCGGCCCCCTGGGTGCGCCCCCTGCGGACCCTCCGCCGCCAGGGGTGCCGACTTATTTATGTGATGGACGACGACCTGCTCGATCCCGGGGCTGGCACCAGCCTTCCGGACGCCTACCGCCGGCGATTGCGGCAGAGCATCACCGCCCAGCGTCGGCATGTGCCGGAGCTGTTCGATGAGGTGTGGGTCACCAGTGCCGCCCTGGCCGCCAAGTACGCCCACCTCGCCCCCCACCTGCTGCCCCTCGATCCCCATCCGCGGCTGTTGCAGCGGCGGCCGCGGCTGCAGCTGGCCTATCTGGGCACCGCGGCCCATCAACGGGAATTCGCCTGGTTGCTGCCGTTGCTCACGGCCTTGCAGCAGCGCTGGGACCACACCCACGTGGATCTGTTCGGCGACCTGGAGATCAACCGCCAGTTTCGCCATCTGCCCCGGGTGCGGCTGCTGCATCCGATGGACTGGGAGCGGTACCTGCAGGAGACCGGCAGCCGCCACGTCGACCTGTTGCTGTGTCCATTGCTGGAGGACCCCTTCAATGCGGGCCGGGCGGCCGTCAAGGTCGTCGATGCGGCCAGGCTGGGTGCCGTTGGTCTCTACTCCGACCGGGAGCCCTACCGCGGCTGTGTGCGCCACGGCGAGACGGGGCTGCTGCTTCCCGATGATCCCCAGCCCTGGCTCGACACCATCGCGACACTCATGGATGAGCCCGAACGGCGGCAGGCCCTGGCGGAGGCCGGCCGGTCGATGGTCGAGCAGCTGGGACGGCGGCAGGGGTGCACGGCCCACCCGCTGGCGCGGGTCTTAGTCGTCTAACCTCGGGCGCCGGCCGTGCTTCGCCTTTCATGGTTCCCGCTCTGGCGGTCGTCCCCCCCGCCCAGGTGGCCCCGGCCCGGCCGGCGGCATCCCCCCTGCGTTATCGCCTCGGCCCCGGCGACCGCCTGCGGCTGTCGCTGTTCAAGATGGAGGGCTACGACACCCAGGCCGAGGTGCTCCCCGATGGCACCGTCAACCTGCCGCGTCTGGGCAGTGTGCCGGTGTGGGGCCTCACCATCGACCAGGCCAGGGAGCGCATCACCAGGGGCTATACCCGCTTTCTGCGGCGTCCGTCGGTCTACCTCGACCTGATAGGCACCCGCCCCCTGCGCATCTCGGTGTCTGGAGAAGTGCAGCGACCGGGTCTCTACAGCCTCAGCCGGGCCGAGACCAACCAGCTCAGTTCCGCCGATGGCAAGGGGGCGGGGACGGCGATCCAGACCAGCGGCTGGCCGACCCTGGTGGAGGCGATCCAGAAGGCCGGCGGCCTCACCGCCCGCGGCGATCTGCGGCGGGTCACGGTCCAGCGGCCCGATCCTGCCGGCGGTGCCCCCCGCGAATTCAGTGTCGACTTCTGGTCGGTGCTCAAGGGTGGTGCCAGCGGCAGCATCAATCCGCTCATCTACGACGGCGACAGCGTCGTGGTGCCCATCGCCGAGCAGCAGCAGCCCGAGAGCGAGCTGATCGCCGTGGCGTCCTCCACCTTTGCGCCCGCCACCATCAGCGTCAATGTGATCGGCGAGGTGGAGCGGCCGGGCCCCCAGCAGATCCGTGCCAACAGCCCCCTTTCCCAGGCGGTGATGAGCGCCGGTGGCATCACCCGTCGGGGGAACCGCAACACCCTCGAGCTGCTGCGGCTTGAGCCCAGCGGTGCCATCAACCGTCGCACCCTTGCCTTCACGCCGGCGGCGGCCCTCGGTTCGGAGCAGAACCCCCCCCTGCGGGACGGGGATGTGATCGTCGTGGACCGCCACGGCTGGGCCAAGACCAACGACGGCATCCGCAGCGCCGTGGAACCCCTCGGGCCGGTGCTCAATGGTCTGAGCATCTTCCGGCTGCTGGTGCCAGGGGCCTTCTGAACGATGGCCTGGTGGCTGATGAAAAGCGAGCCGGAGGTGTACGGCATCGATCACCTCGCCGCCGAGGGCACCACCCTCTGGGATGGCATCCGCAATTACCAGGCCCGTAACTTCATGCGCACGATGGCCGTCGGCGATCAGGCCTTCTTCTATCACTCCAACGCCAGCCCCCCCGGCATTGTGGGGCTGATGGGGGTGGTCGAGACCGGCCTGGTGGATCCCAGCCAGTTCGATCCGCAGAGCAAGTATTACGACCCGCGTTCCAGCCGTGAGCAGCCCCGCTGGGATTGCGTGCGGCTGGCCTACCGGGGCCGGTTTTCGCAGCTGCTCAGCCTTGACCAGCTGCGCGAGAGCTTTTCGGTGGACGAGCTGGCGGTGGTGCGACGGGGTAATCGCCTGTCGATCCTGCCGGTGGCCGATGCCATCGCCGCCCGTCTGCTCGAAGCCCTCGGTCCGGTACAGCCCTGAAGGATGGGAGACTGGCCGCCGCCTGTGCTGCCCTGCCCGTGAAAGCCCTCAGCGTGCTGGGATCCACCGGTTCGATCGGCACCCAGACCCTCGAGATCGTCGCTGAGTTCCCGGACCGCTTCCGGGTGGTGGCCCTCACGGCCGGACGGAATCTGGAGCTGCTGGTCGAGCAGGTGCGGCGCCACGATCCCGAGGTCGTTGCCCTCGCCGACCCCGACCTGCTGCCTGGCCTGCAGGAACGGCTGGCGGCGGCGGCACCGGCCTGCCAGGCCCGGCTGCTGGCCGGTGCCGAGGGACTCGCGGTGGCGGCGGCCTGGCCCACGGCGGATCTGGTGGTCACCGGCATCGTCGGCTGCGCAGGCCTGCTGCCGACTCTGGCGGCCATCGAGGCCGGCAAGGATCTGGCCCTGGCCAACAAGGAGACGCTGATTGCTGCCGGACCGGTGGTGCTGCCGGCTCTGCAGCGCAGCGGCAGCCGCCTGCTGCCCGCGGATTCCGAGCATTCCGCCATCTTCCAGTGCCTGCAGGGCACCCCGTGGCCCGAGACCGCACGGCTCTCCACGGGCCGCCCCACACCAGGGCTGCGGCGTCTTCAGCTCACGGCCTCCGGCGGTGCCTTCCGCGACTGGCCTGCCGCCGACCTGGCGCGGGCCACCGTGGCCGATGCCATCCGCCATCCCAACTGGAGCATGGGTCGCAAGATCACCGTCGACTCGGCAACCTTGATGAACAAGGGGCTGGAGGTGATCGAAGCCCACTATTTGTTTGGCCTCGATTACGACGACATCGAAATCGTCATCCATCCCCAGAGCATCATCCATTCCATGGTGGAGCTGGCTGACACCTCGGTGCTGGCCCAGCTGGGCTGGCCCGACATGAAGCTGCCCATCCTCTACTGCCTCAGCTGGCCCGAACGGCTGCCGACCCCCTGGCCTCGGCTCGACCTGGCCCAGGTGGGGCGGCTTGAATTCCGTCGGCCTGATCAGCAGAAGTATCCGTGCATGGCTCTGGCCTACGCCGCCGGCCGGGCCGGTGGCACCATGCCGGCGGTGCTCAATGCCGCCAACGAGGAGGCCGTGGCCCTGTTCCTCGATGAGCGCATCCACTTCCTCGACATCCCTCGCCTGATCGAGCGGGTGTGTGATCGTCACCGCGATGATCTGCGCTCCGACCCGGGCCTGGAGGAGGTGCTGGCGGTGGATGCCTGGGCGCGGCGGTCTGTCCGGGAGGCGGCGGCCATGGTGGTGCGCTGAGCAGCGCGGCGGATCCGCCCCGTCCCGGCCGAAGACTTCCGGTACCTGGACGTTGCTTCCCCGGGGCGCAGGTAACAACGGGGAACGTGCCCCGCCCGCCATGCCCCTCAGCGCCGTCGAATGCCCCGGTGATGTCTGCCACAGCCACCATGGCGGTCACCAGGTCGAACGCCATGAGCTGCAGGAGAACCTGCGGCAGCATGGCCAAGACTGGTGCGAGCGTCTGGCCGAGCGCATCTACGAGATCTCGGTCGACACTTTCTCCCAGACCGTCGTGCCGATGCTGCAGCAGTCGGGCTGGCAGCGCCGACATCTCGACTGGGAGTTCAAGCTGGCCGATGCGCCGGCCGAGGTCGAACGCACCGTCGCCGATGGCACCATCAATGCCGTCGAAAGCTTCCTGCGCAGCAGCGAGGTGCAGCGCCTGTTCGTCAAGGAGCTGGTGGGGGGAACCTTCGCCGAGGCCGGCCATGACGCCCTGCGCGCCAAGGCCGTGCGCCAGGTGATCGAGGCCGAGCTGCTCTCCCTGCTGCAGGAGCACCGGGAGCGGCTGGTGGAGGCCGTCGGCGCTGCCCTGCTGGGCGAGGCCCATGGGGACCAGGAGAAGGCCCGACAGGCGGCCGCTGCGGGCCTTGAGGATGTGCAGCACCTGCTGCTCAACCATGCCGAGGCCATCCGCTGAGGCGGGACCGTTGCAGGTCTGTCGCCATCTGCTGCTCTGCGCCACCCCCAGCCGGCCCCTCTGCCACGACGACGGCACCGGGGCCGCCAGCTGGGAGCGGCTCAAGGCGCTGGTGCGCAGCCATGGCCTTGAGGACCCCGACCATCCCGCTGGGGTGGTGCTGCGCAGCAAGGTGGACTGCCTGCGGTGGTGCCAGGACGGGCCGGTGCTGCTGATCTGGCCGGAGGGGATCTGGTACGGCGGCGTGACTCCGGAGCGGGTGGAGCGGATCGTCATGGACCATCTGCTGGGCGGTCAGCCGATCGACGACTGGATCGTGCGGCGCACCCCCCTCGGAGGCGGCTGAATCCTCAGCACGTGGGCGCCGTCCGTTGCCGTTGCAGCCACTGCAGCACCACGCGGTCGCTCCAGCAGCCCCGGGCATCGTGGAAGCCGTTGTGGCCGCCGGAGGGGGAGAGCAGTGGCTGCAGACGAGGGGACGGTGGCAGCCGCCGCAGGGCCTCCGCCGGCACCCAGGGATCATCGGCCGCCTGGAGCAGCAGCGCCGGGGTGGCCAGCCCCGCCAGCCGTGCCAGCGGACTGGCGGCGGCGTAGTAGGCGGCCCCATCGGCGTGGCCCCAGCGGGGGGCCGTGAGGCCGTCGTCGAACTGCCGCAGTCCACGGCAGTTCCGCAGAACCCGGGCTTCGTGGTCGCTCAGGCCCCCCGGGTCCTGGCGGGCCTGCCGCCGCAGGCGCCCCAGCATCCAGTGGTGGTAGAGCCGGTTGCGGGGGGCCTCGAAGGCCTTGATGCAGGCCGCCAGGTCGAGGGGGCTGCTGACGCAGGCCAGCCCGTCGAGCAGGGTGGGCTCGGCCAGGCAGGCATTGAGCAGCACGGTGCCGCCGAGGGAGAACCCCACCGCGAGCAGCGGGGTTTCTTCGGCGAGCTGGCGCAGGCTGCGCAGGGCCGGAACCATATCGGCGTTGCACGCTGCGGCGTAGGTGCCACGGGCCAGGGGGCGACCGGCTCCGGCCCCACGCAGATTCAGCCGCACCACGGCCAGGTCAGCATTCAGCAGCAGGGCCGCCAGCCTGCGCACCCCCGGGCTGTCGCTGTCGCCCCCCAGGCCGTGCAGCAGCACCACCAAGGCCCTGGGCTGCGCCGGTTGCGCGTGCCAGGCCAGCAGGGCGCCGCCATCGGCCAGGGGCAGGTGCAGGGGGCGCCCCTGGGGATCCTTGGCGCTGCGGGGGGCTCGCAGGCTATCCCGCAGGGTCTGCAGGTCGGGTCCCCACCACGGGAAGCGCGGCCGGAAGGGTTCCGGGACCCCGTCCGGCGGGGCATCGGGGGCCGTCAGAAGATCGGCAGCAGCTCCTGTTCCAGGCAGCGGGCCTGGCCCGGGAAGCGCCGCCGCAGGCGACGGATCCGCAGGATCAGGGGGTCGATGTTGCACTCGCGGCGGAGACAGCGTTCCAGATGACGCCGGATGGCGGCGGGGCGGCGGCGGGCGTCGGGCCCCGGACGGGGCGGGCGGGACGAGGCCATGGGCATGGGTCCGGGAGATGGTCGGACCCTATGCACGCCCGGACGGGGCGACCTGCGCAGAAACACTCAAAATGCTCCCATGCTCTCTCCTTCGTTCCGGTTGGATGCCGCCCCGGAGGGGGTGCGCCCCCGCCAGTGGCAGCGCCGCCTGATCCAGTTGCTGCGGCGCCGGCTCGAGCGCCCGGACGACAGGGATGTGCTGGTGAATGCCGGCCCCGGTGCCGGCAAGACCCTCGGCACCCTGCTGGCCTTCCGGGTGCTGCAGGCCGAGGGCCGCCTCGATGCCCTTTGCATCTGCACCCACCGCACCGCCATCGCCGAGCAATGGCAGGCGGCGGCCGCCCGGTTGGGGCTGGCGCTGGGGGATGGGGTTCCGGCAGGCCACGGACTGGTCTGCAGCTACCAGACCCTGGCCCGGGACCCCGGGCCGCCGCGCCTGCGCCTGCAGGCCCACGCCCCGATGGAGCGATGGCTGCTCGTGGCCGATGAGGTCCATCACCTGGGGCTTGATCCCGAGGATTCCGAGGGCGGCTGGGGCTTCGGCTTCGAGGCCCTCAGTGAGGGAGCGGGCCTGCGGGTGGGACTCACCGGCACTCCGTTCAGGGCCGATCGGCTGGGCTTCTGCGCGGCCAGGGCCCACCTCGAGCGCGATGGGGGCGGGTGCCATCGGGTCATCGCTCCGGATCTGTGCGTCGAACCCCAGGAGCTGATCGCTTCCGGCGATGTGCGTCCCCTGGTGTTCCATTTCCAGGATGGCTGGGTTGACCACCGGCGGGGGGACGGGGGTGGGGAGCCGGAGGCCTCGTCCCCCCTGTCGGAGGAGCGGCGCGAGAGCTGGCGGGCCCGCAATCTGCGGCGGGCGGTGGCCCTGGGGGACCCCGGGGGCATCGCCCATCGGGTGCTGGCGGGGGCCCGTCGAGAGCTGGCGCGCCTGCGGCAGGTCGATGCGGCGGCGGCGGGGCTGGTGGTGGCGCGCGACATCGACCATGCGCTGACCATCGGCCGTCTGCTCGAGGCCGGTGGCGATCCGGTGCAGGTGGTGCATTCCCTCGACCCCGAAGCGGCCCAGACGCTGCAGCGTTTCCGCCAGGGCGAAGGGCGCTGGCTGGTGAGCATCGACATGTGTGCCGAGGGCTTCGATGCGCCGCGGCTGCGGGTGGTGGCCTACCTCACGACCGTGGTGACCCGCAGCCGTTTTCTGCAGGCCATCACCCGGGCGGTGCGGCTGGACGGCGAGCTGGCGGCCAGGGAGCCGGTGCCGCGGCATCCGTCCAGCATCCATGCCCCTGCCGATCCGCTGTTGATGGCCCATGCCTCGGGCTGGAGCCTCAGTGCGCCCTACCGCCTGCGGCCGCTGCCCGACGGTGCAGACCCCGCAACAGAATCCGGGGCCGGCGCCTCATCAGGGTCCCTGCCCCTGCGGGCCGTCGCGGATCGGGCCGGGGGGGTGATCGCCCTGACCGGTCCGGAACTGCCGCCGTTTCTGAGTCGACGGGGAGGTTCAGTCACATCTGGTCAGGCTGCCAGCTGATCCAGTCACAGTTCTGTGGTCTGGCGACGCTCCAATGAAAGGGCGGAATGAGAGCAGCCCGGCGCCCCCGCGAGCACGTCACCTCTGGCTCCGCTGCCGGGCAGCGGAGCCTTTTTCATGGCCGCTTGCATCGTCGGCCTGGGCCGGTACCGTCCGCCCATGATGTCCCTCCCGCTGATGGCCGCCTTGGCGGCACCGGCCCAGGCGATCGTCGCCCAGGGCCAGCTCCTGCCCCAGGTCCCGCCGCCGCTGCCGCCGCTGCCGGGAATGCCGCTGCTGTCCCAGCCGCTTCAGGACCCCTGGTCCCGGTTGCCCCGGGAACTCCAGACGGGGCCGGCCGTTCCCCGTTCGTTGCAGGTTGACGCTTACGACGGCACGACCCTCTGAGGGCACGACCCCCTGCGCGACACAACTCTCAGGGGGCGGCGTGTGGCTTAATACACCTTGTCTGCGGGAAAACTGCCAGGGTCTGCAGCACTTGCCCCCAGGCAGGTCCGACCCGCCCCAATCTGGGACCCATCCGGAGATCTCCCGTGGACGACAGAGTGTCTCTGCAGCCCTGCATCGCCGGCAATCTGCTCTGGGTGGAGCGGCGCCTGGCCATGCTCGAGGCCCACGGTGATTACGAAACCGTCTACGCCCTGACCGCCGAGTGGAGCGACTGGCTGCTGGGCTGTCCGGTGGGCCTCGGCGCCCCCCTGGTGGTGCCGCTAAGGTCTATCCGAACTGATTCCGCCTAACAGCCGTGGCCGTGTCCGATGGGGTGATCGAAAACCTTGTGGTGATCGGCTCCGGTCCGGCCGGCTTCACCGCCGCCATCTACGCCGCACGAGCCAACCTGTCCCCCCTGTTGATCACCGGCTATCAGGACGGTGGCATTCCGGGGGGGCAGCTGATGACCACCACCCACGTCGAGAACTTCCCCGGATTTCCCGACGGCATCCTGGGCCCTGACCTGATGGACCGCTGCCGGGCCCAGGCCGAGCGCTGGGGCACGCGGCTGATCGAGGCCGATGTCGAGTCCCTCGATCTCAGCCAACGGCCCTTCACTGTCACCGTCGACGGCCGCACCGTGCGCACCCAGGCGGTGATCCTGGCCACCGGCGCCAGGGCGAACCGCCTGCACCGCCCCGGTGAGGACACCTTCTGGAGCCGCGGCATCAGTGCCTGTGCCATCTGCGATGGCGCCACCCCCCAGTTCCGCGATGCCGAACTGGCGGTGGTCGGTGGTGGCGACTCGGCCTGTGAAGAAGCTGTGTACCTCACCAAATACGGCAGCCATGTGCATCTGATCGTGCGCCGCGACGCGCTGAGGGCCAGCCGGGCCATGGCGGACCGGGTGCTTGCCAATCCCCGCATCACGGTGCACTGGAATCGTCAGGTGGGCCACCTCAGTGGTGCTGACTGGCTCGAGGCGCTGCACCTGCTGGATGCCGACGGTGAGCCGGCGGAGGTGCTTGCGGTGCGCGGGCTCTTCTATGCCATCGGCCACACCCCCAACACCCGCCTCGTGCAGGGGCAGCTGCAGCTCGATGATGCCGGTTATGTCGTCGTTCAACCGGGCGGCCCCGGAACGAGCGTCGAGGGGGTCTTTGCTGCCGGTGATGTGGCCGATCACCAGTGGCGACAGGCCATCACCGCTGCGGCCAGCGGCTGCCAGGCCGCCCTGGCCGCCGAGCGCTGGCTCAGCCACCACGATCTGGCGGTGACGGTCGTCCGGGAGCCGGTGGAACCGGTGGCCGCTGATCTGCCTCAGCCGACCCCCCCGGCCACCGAGGCCAGTTTCGATCCGACAGCCCTCTGGCAGGGGGGCAGCTATGCCCTGCGGCGGCTTTACCACGAAAGCGATCGGCCGTTGCTGGTGGTCTACACCTCCCCCAGCTGTGGCCCCTGCCATGTGTTCAAGCCGCAGCTCAAGCGGGTGCTGAACGAGCTGGGAGGAGCCGCCCAAGGTGTCGAGATCGATCTGGAGGTCGATCCCGAGATCGCCGCCCAGGCTGGTGTCACCGGAACCCCCACCGTTCAACTGTTCCTGCGCAAGGAGCTCAGGCAGCAATGGCGGGGGGTGCAGCAGCGAAGCGTCGTGCGCGACGCCATTGAAGGACTGCTGGCCGGGGTGGCCTGACCGGCCCCGAGTCAGCGCCGGCGGGCACCCGGCGGGCGACCGCCACCCGGAGGTGCTCCGGCGTTGCGCTCCCGGTAGGTGATGCGCCCGCGGCTCAGGTCGTAGGGGCTGATCTCGACCAGCACCTTGTCGCCAGCCAGGAGCTTGATGCGGAACTTGGTGAGCTTGCCGGCTGCACGGCAGAGGCACTGGTGACCTGCAGGCTGTTCCAGGGTGACCAGATAGAACCCGTTGCCCTGCTCCTTCTCGATCACACCTGAAGTTTCAATCATGCAGCGGACAAGCCATGACACATGGACACGACCAGTTTAAGCCGACGGACGGCTCTGGCCCCGTCACGCTGCTGCTGCACAAACCCTACGGGGTGCTGAGTCAGTTCACCCCCGAGGTGGGCAGTCGCTGGGGCTGTCTTGCTCCATTGGTGCCGGTGCCGGGGGTGTACGCCGCCGGCCGACTGGATGCCGACAGTGAGGGCCTGTTGCTGCTCACCGGCGATGGGGCCCTGCAGCACCGTCTCACCGATCCGCGCTTCGGCCATCCGCGGCGTTACCACATTCAGGTGGAAGGGGAGCCCACGGCCGACGCCCTGCGGCAGCTGGCGCAGGGGGTGATGCTGCGGGATGGACCCACCCGGCCGGCCCTGGTGCGGCGTCTGGACGCCGACACCGTCCCCTGGCCGCCGCGCCAGCCTCCCATCCGCAGCCGTGCCACGGTGCCCACCACCTGGCTGGAACTGGAGCTGCGGGAGGGGCGCAATCGTCAGGTGCGACGGATGACCGCAGCGGTCGGCTGCCCGACCCTGCGGCTGCTGCGGGTGGCGATCGATCTGCTGGATGGCGGTCCGCCCCTGGAGCTGAAGGATCTCGAGCCCGGGGTCTGGAGACCGGTCAGTGCTGCCGAACAGCAGCGGCTCGACCGTCTGCGGGACGGTGGTGCCTCCGTCAGTCGCGGATCAGCACCGGAGTGCCCACCTCGACCAGGTCGTAGAGGGCCTTCACATCGGCGTTGAGCATGCGCACGCAGCCATGGGAGACCGCCTCCCGCCGCTCGACCCACACGGGCCAGGGGGTGCCGTGGATGCCGTAGTCGTCGCCGCCGCTCGACAGAAAGCCGATCCAGCGTTCGCCCAGGGGACTGGTGGGGCCCACGGCCGGATGGACCACGCCGGTGCTGGTGCTCTCGTACCGGGGGTTGACTGATTTGCTCAGCACCGCAAACGAACCCCGCGGGGTGGGGCTTTCGGGGGCTCCCACCGCCACCGGCCAGGGCCCGAAGCGAAGCCCGTCGCGTTCCACGCTGATCTCCCGTCGCTGCAGCGACAGGATCACCGTTGTCGGTCCGGCATCGGCCCTGGCCAGGGTCGTGTCGCCGGCCCTGGCGCCAACGGGAAGAAGCACCGTCAGGAGGCCCGCCAGGGCAAGCAGGGGGGATCCGAAGCCGGGAGTCATGGGCAACTTCCGATTAAAACGGCTCTGGAATGTAAATCAAGACGTGGGGTCGGGGGTGTCGTGCCGCCTTCGTGATCGTCCGTGAATGGCACAGTGGGGCCCCCGCCCGCACCGCCGTGACCGCCGCCGCCGAGGGAACGTTGTCGGGGCCTGCCCTGCTGGCTGACCCGTGGCAGAACCGCGGCACGGCCTTCGACCGCGACGAACGACGACGCCTGAACCTCGAGGCCCTGCTGCCCTGGCAGGTCGAAACCCTTGAGCAGCAGGTGCAGCGTGTCCGGCGGGCCTTTGATGCCCTCGACGACGACCTGGCCCGCTACGCCCTGGTCCAGTCCCTGCGACGCAGCAACGGCGTGCTCTTCCACCGCTTTCTGGAGGACCACATCGAAGCGGTGCTGCCGGTGGTGTACACCCCCACCGTCGGGCGGGCCGTGCAGGGCTTCTCCCGTGATTACCGCACCCCCGTCGACGGCCTCTTTCTTGCGGCTCCCCAGCAGGATCGCCTCGAGGAGCTGCTGCGGCAGGCCGTGCCCACTCCGCCCGATCTGCTGCTGGTCACCGATTCCGAGGGGATCCTGGGGCTGGGGGACCAGGGGATCGGCGGCATCGAGATCTGCCTCGGCAAGCTGGCCGTTTACACCCTCTGTGCCGGCCTCGATCCACGCCGCACCCTCGCTGTGGTGCTCGACGTCGGCACCGACAACCCCACCCTCCTGGCGGATCCGCTGTACCCGGGCCTGCGGCACCGGCGGCTCGACGATGCCGCCTACGACACCTTCGTGGATTGCTTCGTGGCGGCGGTGGCCCGCGCGTTCCCCGGCGCGGTGCTGCACTGGGAGGACTTCGGCGCCCGCCGCGGCAGGCGGCTGCTGGAACGTCACCGCCTGCGCCTGCCCAGCTTCAACGACGACATCCAGGGCACCAGCGGGGTGGCGGCGGCGGCGGTGCTGGCGGGCAGCCGCGGTCTCGGACGCCCCCTCACCGCCGCGCCGATCGTCATCTTCGGGGCGGGGAGCGCCGGTTGTGGCATCGCCGACCGGCTGGTGCGCCTGCTGCAACGCCAGGGACTCGGCGAAGCCGAGGCACGGCAGCAGATCTGGGCCATCGACCGCCACGGCCTCGTGCTGCAGGGGCAGGCAGGGGTGTCTGAGGCTGCCCTGGTGCATGGGCGCTCTGCGGCCGAGGTGGCGGGCTTCGCCCGGGATGCCGATGGGGCCATCCCGTTGCTGGAGGTGGTGCGCCAGGTGCGGCCGGGGGTGCTGATCGGCACCTCCACCGTTGCCGGGGCCTTCTCGCGCCCGGTGATTGAAGCCCTGCTCGAGGGGATTGACCGCCCCCTGGTGCTGCCCCTGTCCAATCCCACGGCCCTGGCGGAGGCCAACCCCGCCGATGTGCTGGCCTGGAGCGACGGCCGCGCCCTGGTGGCCACCGGCAGCCCCTTCCCCCCCGTGGGATCACGGCCGATCGGGCAGTGCAACAACTGCTTCCTCTTCCCTGGTCTGGGGTTTGCCGCTGTGGCTGTCGGGGCCCGCAGCATCAGCGACGGCATGATCGATGCCGCCCTCGAGGCCCTCGCCGAGCGGATTCCCGCGGCAGCCGATCCCGAAGCCTCCCTGATGCCGCCCCTGCGCGAGGTGCAGGCCGTGTCGGCGGCGGTGGCGGAAGCCGCCGCCCTGGCCGCCGTGGCTGAAGGTCTGGCCAGCCGCGCCACGGATGCCGCCGGTGTCCGCCGCTGCCTGGCCGCCGCCCGCTGGCGCCCTCAGTACTGAGGCAGCAGCAGGGCCAGCAGCTGCTGCACCCCCAGCGCCACCAGCACCGACAGCCCCATCAACGGCAGCACCCGCTGCGGCGGTTGCAGCACGAGGTCGTTGGCATAGGAGGCAATGGCGATGATCACGAACAGGTGATTGCCCTGGAAGGGCAGCACCGCCACCCCCCGCTGCAGGCACCACAGCTCGACCCCCCAGACCCAGAGGATGCTGAACAGCAGCGCGGCGCCATAGCGGCGCAGGCCCACGGTCAGGCTCTGGGCCTCCAGCAGCCGCAGCATGGCCATCACCAGAACACAGCCAAGAATCAGAAACACGGCGCTCGTGGTCTGGCGCAGCAGCCCCGCGGCCACGGGGGCGACCACATAACCACCGGGTCTCAGCCCGCTGGATCGGTACAGCAGGAAACCCACCAGCAGCGCCAGGCCGAAGCTGAGGCCATGGGCCTGCAGCCGCAGCACAGGCTCGGGGCCGTAGGCGGCATAGGCCCGGGAGATGGCGTCGAGATCGATGCTGAGGCGGCGCAGCAGCAGCACCGTGAGCAGCAGCAGCAGGGCGGTGGCCACGGTCGTCAGCGCCAGCCCCCGCAGCACCCGGGCCGGCTGCTGACGGTGCAGGGTGCAGGCCAGGATGCCGGGCAGCAGGGTGCCGCTGAGCCCGTCGAGATTCGGCGGCAGCCAGCCCAGGCGGATGTAGGCCACGGCCACCAGGTTGCTCACCAACAGCGACAGGCCGGCCAGGATGTACATCGGCGATCGCCGGATGTGCTGGGGTCGCTGCAGCCAGCGGCGGTACACGAGGAGCAGCAGCGGCGCCAGCGCCAGGCCGGTGAGGCACCAGATCGGCGAGAGCAGCCCCAGCACCACCACCAGTCCCGGCACGATGATGCCGCCGGGAAGGATTCCCATCCGCTCTTTGTAGGCCAACGCCAGCAATGTGCCGTAGGCCAGGGCCAGCCGCTGCACCTCGGGGGTGCCGATGGCATGCAGGATCATGGGGCCGCCAGCTCGTCAAACAGTTGCAGCAGAGCCTCGGCCTGGGGGGTGTGAATGTTCACCGTACCGATCAGCAGCACCGGCTGCCCTGCGGGGGCGGCGCTGAGCGCAGCATCGAGCAGTGTGCCCGCATCGCTGTTGCGGAAGGGGGAGTCGTTGCCCAGGTTGATCACCTCGCGGCCATGGCTGCGGCAGCAACGGTTCACTGTTTCTTCGTAGTCACCGAAGCTGACGATGTCGTCCATTTCGAGTTCGATGGCGAGGCTGCTGAACAGTTCGACCCGGGTCGGTCGGTCCAGGCGATTGTTGAGGATCACGATGCGCCGGTGTTCGGGGTGCAGGATCCGCAGTCGGCGGCTTAGGTCGACAAAGCTCTCGCGGTCATTGACGGCGAACAGGTTGGCCCACACCAGCGGCCGTCCTCGCCAATGCAGGGGGATCACCCGCAGGGCTCCGGGATCTGCGGGGGCGGCCTGCATGGCCGCCAGGGCCAGCGGCCGCGGCAGTCCCAGCAGCTGGGCCATGGCCAACCCGATGGCCACGTTGTCTTCGATGGCAAAGTGGGAGAACCCCCGCAGATCTGCCGTGGCAACCGTGTCACCGCAGGCCTGGATCAGGCGGGATCCACGGCGTTCGGCGTTGTGTTGCAGGATCGCCAGCAGAGCTGGTCGATGTTCGGCGGTGATGATGATGCCATTGCGGGGGATTGTGAGGGCCAGGGAGTCGGCGATCGCCTCCAGACTGTCGCCCAGATAGTCGGTGTGGTCGAGCCGCACATTCGTGATCACACCGACGTGCGATTGCAGCACGCGTTCCTCCAGCCAACGGGCGTAGAGGGGGTTCACGGCCATGCACTCCATCACGACCGCTTCGGCGCCCTGGCGGGCAAAGGCCCGCAGCAGGCGCACCTGTTCGCCCACATCGGGGTAACCACGTCGGTTGACGTCGGCATCGGCACCGCTCGGGGTCAGCACCCGGGCGGCGCTGCCGGTGGTCTTCCCGAAGGTGTGCCAGCCCGCTGCGCGGAAGACCGCCGCCAGGTAGCGGGTCACGGTCGATTTGCCGCGGATGCCATTGACATGCACCCGCCAGGGGATGGCATCCCGGCGTTGACCGAAGCGTCGCCCGTCGGCCACCGCCCAGGCGCTGTGCAGCACCACCAGCCCTGCATAGAGAAGAAAGACGCCCAAGCCGCTCAGGGCACTGCCAACAGGTTGTGGTCGCCGGCGCCCCTGGGTGGCGCCTGCTGTGGATCGACGCCTTGGCTGCCCCTGCGGCCCACCACGGCCGCCCCCGCTGGCCAATGTGGCGTCCATGGCTTTCCTGCTGAACCGCCCCGCCGGTCGCTGCTGGCCGTTCCTGCTCGGCCTGGTGCTGTTGCTGCCCATCGGCTGTGATGGGCCGCCGCCGCGACGACCCCACGGCTGGCTCCGCGGCCGGGTTGTGGATCTGGCTGGCCGTCCCGTCGCCGGCGCGGAGCTGCGCACGGCCGTCGGCCAGGCAACCAGTGACGAAGACGGCCGTTTCAGCGTGCCGGCTGCTGACGGTGCCCAATGGCTGATGGCGCGGCATCTGGCTTATCTGCCCCGCACCCGGGCGGCCACCCCACGGGACCCCCTGCTGGTGCGGCTCACCCCCGCTGCCCCGGGCACCGTGCGCCTGGTGGTGGGTGGGGACGTGATGGTGGGGCGTCGATTCTTCGAGGCGGGGGCGGTGGCGCCCGGCACCCCACCCCTGGTGGATCCCGGGGCTCCCCCGGGCCGCTTCCAGACTCTGCTGGCCGGCGTGGAACCGCTGCTGCGGCAGGCTGATCTGGCGGTGGTCAATCTGGAGAGCCCCCTGGTGGCCCGACCCCGCTGGGAGCCGGGGCGGCCGCGGCCGGCGGATTTCGACCCAGACCGTCGCACCGTGTTCGCCAGCCCGGCGGCTCTGGCGCAGGGGCTGCGCCAGGCCGGGGTGGATGTCGTCGGCGTCGCCAACAACCACATTCTCGACAGGGGGCAGGTCGGCCTGCGCTCGACCCTGGCGGTTCTGCAGCACGCGGGCTTCCGTGCTGGCCAGGGGCGGTTTGGTGCCGGGATCACCCTCCAGGAGGCCTGGCGGCCGGCTCGTGCCCAGCCCCAAGGACTCCCGCTGGCCGTGGTGGGCTGCACGCTGATCAGTGGGCACGAGTACCCGAACAGCCATCTCGTCTCTTCGACCCAGGCCAAGGGCGGCGCGGCCGGGTGCACCGAGGCCGCCCTCACCGGAGCCATCCGGCAGGCCCGCCGTGGTGGTGCCACCGTGATGGCAATGCTCCACGGGGGCAACGAGTACCAACCCTCACCGACCGACAGCATGGCCAGGCTCAGTGACCTGGCGGTGCAGGCCGGGGCCCGGCTGGTGCTCAACCACCATCCGCATGTGCTCGGGGGCCTGCGCTGGAGATCGGGTGCCCTGGTGGCGCGCTCCCTGGGCAATCTGCTGTTCGATCAGCAGCTCTGGCGCACCTTCCCCTCCACCGTGCTGGTGGTGGATCTGCAGAACGGACGGCTGCTCCAGGCCAGCGCCGAACCCCTGATCCTCGATCGTTTCACGCCCTGGGCGATCACCGGCCGTCTCGGCGATGCGGTCGCTCGCACGTTGGCGGGCCTGGAACCGGGCCCCTTCGTGATCGAAGGGGGTGCCCTGGTGCTGTTGCCGGGGCAGCCCCGGTTGCAGCGGCGGCTGACCCTGCGCCTGCAGCCCCGGGGGGGGCAGGCGCAGATCTATCGCCTCGCGCCGGGTTGGCGGGTGGTGGCCGCTGATCCTCCGGCTGGGCTGCAGCTGGGGCATGACCGTCTCTGGGTCGGGCAGTTTGCCGATGAGGTGGTGAATGGCCGCCGGGACGATGCTCCCCTGTGGGCCCTGCAGCCGCCGGCCACCCAGGTGATCGACGGTCGGGCGCTGCTGCTGCGCGAACCGGGCCGGCGGGGGCCGGTCGTGCTGCGGCCCCGCCACCGGCTGCCCGTGGCGGGCGGCGAAACCCTCACCCTGCTCGGGCTTGTGCGCCATGCACCCGAGCGGGCGCCCCGGCTGCTGCTGAGCTGGTACGACGCCATGCGCGGTCCCTCCCAGGCCCGCTCGTCGCAGGTGCTGGGGTCCGGCGGGTCTGGCCATTGGATCCCGTTCCGCATCGACCTGACGGTGCCGGCGGCCAGCCGCGCCCTGGGGGTGGCGGTGCTGCTCGACCCGGTGCCGGGCCGTCGCACCACGGCGGCGGTGGCCGGTCTGAGCCTTGTGGCCTGGGGCCGGCGGGGGCGGCCACCGCAGGGCAACCCCATGGAGGATCATCTGCGCGTGAGCGGGCCGGTCACGCTGACCCTCCGCCATGACCGCTGGCCCGGGGCCGATCCGCCGCAGCCCGGTCGGTCACCCCTCGAGCGTCTGCCGGCGGGGGTGGGGTCATGACGGCCCTGGCCCCGTTGCCGGCGCCGGCCCTGGAACTCTGCGTGGACGGACGGCGGCTGCCGTTGCTCGCGTTCCAGGCTGACCAGCTGCGGCTGCTGGCCCGGGGCCGTCGCCTTGAGGCCGGGGACTGCCTGCGGGCTGAACTGATGCTGTCGACCCCCGTGCCGACCTTGCCGTTCGAGCCGATGGGGGTTCTGCTGGTGGTGCAGGCAGCACCGACGTCAGGTCCCGGGCGAATCTGCCGCCTCGAACCGCTGCAGCCCCAGGATCGATCGGTGCTGCAGCAGCTCGGCCGGGCGGTGGAGGTGGGTCTGGTGAGCCTGGCGACACCGCCGGTGCTGCCACGGTCCCCTTCCCCCCGCTGGCTGCCGCTGCTGCTGCTGTTGCTGGTTCCCCTGCCGTGGTTGGCCCAGCGGGTGCTGCGGTCGGCCACGAGCCTGCGGCTGGAGCAGGCGATGGTCGGCCGTCCCCCGGGTCCGGTGCAGCCCATCCTTGAAGCGGTGGCGGCCCCCCGCCAGGGGCTGGTGGGTCAGCTGTTCGTCGCCGAGGGGGCGGCCGTGGCGCCTGGCCAGCCCCTGTTCACGCTGCAGCCCGATCCGCGGCTCGATCAGGACCTGCTCGACCGGGCCCTCAGCCGTGACATCGACAATGTTGACAACCGTCTGCGCCAGGCGGAAATGAGGGTGCTTGACCTGCAGGATCGGCTGGCCCAGAGCCGTCTGGAGCAACGGGCCAGTGACCCTGCCGGTGCCGCCGTGGCCGCGGCGGCCCTGGCGAGCCAGGAGCGTCAGCAGCGGCAGGTGCTGCAGCGTCGCCGCCAGCTGCTGGGGGAAGGTGCCGTCACGGCGGATGACGTGGATGCCACGGCCATCCGCCTGGCGGAGGTGACCGCCCGCCTCCAGGACAGCCTTCGGCAGGTGTCCCAGGAGCGGCTGCGGAGTGACCGCACCGCCGAGCTGCGCCGCAGTCTCCAGAGGGAGCAGGGGCGCCTGGCGGCCCTGGACCAGCGGTTGCGGGGGCTGCGGGGCCAGGAGGAGCAGCAGCGCCGACTGGCGGCGGATCAGCCACGGACCTTCAGTGAGGCCAGCCTGCGGGCCCGCAGCCTTTACGGCACCGTGCGGGCCTCCCTGCGCGGGGTGGTCGTGCGCATCCTGCGGGACAGCGGCAACCCGGTGCGACCCCGCGAGACGGTGCTGATCCTGCAGCGGGATCAACCGCCGCCGGTGGTGGTGGCCCAGGTGCTCGGCAACGACGCCAGGCAGCTGCGGCCGGGCCAGCGGGGCGAGGTCGAAATCCCGGCCCTGCGGCGGCGCTTCGTCGCTGCGGTCAGTGAGCTCACGTCACCCCCCCGGCCCGGCGCTTCGGCCCAGGTGCAGCTGACCCTGGTCGATCCGCCCGCTGAAGAGCTCAGCCGCTTGGCGGCCCTGCGGGGGGCTCCGGCGGTGGTGGTTCTGCCCAACCGTTCCGAACCGTTGCAGCTGTTCTCGTTCTGAGGATGATCCTGGTGCTCCGCCTGCTGCTGCCGCTACTGGGCCTGGCCTTGCCGGCCCTGGCCCATGGCTCGACTCCGCTGCATCTGGTCTGGGCCGAGCGATTGCTGGCGGATCTGCGCCCTGCCGACAACCGCTATGCCGGTCCGCCCCCCCGGCTGACCTGGCGGGGCATCGATGGTGCCGATCGCACCAGCAACAGCAGCGATTGCTCTGGTTTCGTCACCGCGTTGTTGCGGCGGGCTTATGACCTCGGGCCCGCCGATCTGCGGCGCTGGTTGGGGTCCACCAACCCCACCGCCTCCCGCTACCACGAGGCCATCTCCCGTGCCGATGGTTTCCAACCGGTGGAGCGGGCTGATGCCATCGAGCCTGGCGATCTGCTGGCGATCCGTTATCAGCGCTCTCCCCTGGAGAACGACCGCCTGGACGGCGAACGGGGGGGGATGGCGACGGGACATCTGATGCTGGCGGCCGAGCGGCCGCGAACGCTCGGAGCCGGTCGGCTGGCCCTTGTGGTCATCGACTCCTCCCGCACGGGCCACGGGCCGGAGGATCGGCGGGGATCCGAGGGGGGCGCAGGCCGGGGCACGATCGCCCTGGTCGTGGATGGAGCCGGCCGACCCATCGCCTACACCTGGAGCCTGCGGACTGGTTCCCCGAGGCTGGGGCCGCCCCGCCAGGAGCTGCGCATCGGCCGGTTGGTCAACCTGGCAGGATCACCCGGTCGATGACGTGGACCACGCCGTTGTCGCAGGTCACGTCGGCGCTGATCACCGTCGCGTTCTTGACTTCGAAGGGGTCACCCCGCCGGATCGGCACCGGGGCTCCCTCAAGGCTGTCCCAGGCCTCCTGGGCCACCAGGTGATCGCGGGGGTGGGCACCCGCGAGCACGTGGTACTTGAGGATGCGGGCGAGCTGCGGCGGGTTCTGCACCAGGGTGTCGACGCAGCCGGGGGGGAGGGCGGCGAAGGCGTCATCCACCGGGGCGAAGACCGTGAACGGCCCTGGACTGTCGAGGGCGGCGGTAAGGCCGGCCGCCTCGACGGCGGCCAGCAGGGTCTGGAAGCAACCGGCGCTGCGGGCGGTGTCGAGAATCGAGGCCATGGTGTCTGGATGGGGAGATGGCCCCTGGAGGGGCAAGGTCAGCGGTAGTCCTGGCTCTGGATGTCGCCTAGGCGGGCCTCAGGCCGCAGGAAGCGGTCCATCTGCGCTTCGAAGAAGCGACGATTGGCCAGCCGATGCTCCGGATCCGGATCGTCGAGGGGATAGAAGAGGGCGGCGCGCAGGGCCTGGATCACCGCCGAGGTGACGTTGTACATCGACCGTTGGAAGGTGATGCCCAGCTGAATCAGCTGGTCGTCGCTGCCCCGGCGGTGCTGCTGGTACAGATCCTGCAGGTACGGCGGCAAAAAGTGCAGCATGTCCTGCATCAGCAGGGTCGGTGGAATCCCGGCTGAACCGACGGGGTAAACATCGGCGTACAGGATGCCGTAATGAAAATCTGCCTGGTCGACGGGCACCTGACCGGCCTGGGCGTTGTAGCTCTTGGTGCCGCGGAACGGTGACGTGCGGTAGAAAACGGCTTCCACATAGGGCAGGGCCGCCTCGTACAGCCAGGTGAACCCTTCACTCTTGGGAATGATCTCATGGCACTCTCCATCAATGTAGACGTGGTGGTAGATGGGTCGTCCAGCCACCGCAAAGATGCCGTTGACCAGAAAATTCATCGCATCGGGCACCCCCGCGAAACCACCTTCGTCGTAGATGTCGCTCATCTCAAAGAAGACCGGTGCCATCACCTCCCAGAACAGCCCCAGGTTGGCGGTGTAGCTGAGCTGACGCACCTGCTCGAGAAACATCTCCGGAAACAGCCGATAGAGCCCCAACATCAGCGGATTGCCGCGGAAATAGGCCCGTATCGCCTTGTCGGCATTGGCCCGGTAGGCGTCGCTGACCAGGTAATCGTTAAAGCGTCCGCCCATGTCCTGGTGCCAGAACATCGCCTGCATGCAGGCTTCGGCGAATTCCATGTTGATGCGGTCATGCCACAGATGATGCAGCAGTTTCGGCATGGCCCTGGTCTCGCCCCGCTCCATGAACTGCAGCAGTTCGGGATGGGCTTTTTCGCCACCACGCCAGATCCTCAGGGGGGACTGGTCACCGGCGTAGCTGTTGGGCCGGTCCAGGTACTCCTGACTGATGAAGTACTTGAAGGCCGGCAGGGGATTGAGAAAGACGCGTTCGGCGATGTAGAGCAGATCCCGCCAGTAGAAATCCATCGGCACGGCATAGGCCTTGTAGATGCCGATGATCTGCAT
>CAZWFG010000019.1:0-20504 GCA_964632245.1 uncultured Synechococcus sp.
GCCATCCCCTCCCCGTGTCCCTCACCTCCAGCGAGCTCGAAGATCTGAGCCAGGCCCTCGCCGACCGGATCTACCTCCAGGTGGCGGGCTGGCATCTGTACCTGGGAGATGCCCATCTGGCCCAGCCCCTGGCTGAAGAACTGGCCGGTCTGCTCGACCAGGGGGCTGCGGCGGCCGCCCGCCAGGCCGTCGAGCGTCTGCAGGTGCCCATCGGTGGTGGCGGCACCCGTCTGCCCCTGGCCCGGCTGATGCCTCCTGGGCTGCTCACCGATCTGGAGGAAGTGCTGCAGCCGTTTGTGGGTTGATCTGCGGCGATACTGAAGAACTGCCGCTGGCCGCAGATGCTTGTCATCGAAGTGACCAATGCCCGCGAGGTCGTCCGTCAGCGGGTCGGTCGCCTGGGGCAACGGCTGATCGGCACCGTCGTGGATCCGGAGGCCCAGGTGGAGCGGGCCCTGCTGCAGGAGCTGGAGACGGCCTTCCGGGATTTCGGCATCGAGGCGCGGATCTATTCCGTCAGCGGCCCACGCATGGTGGGCCGCACCCACATCGAGATGCCGCTGCAGGTGCGCGAGCAAAGGGTTGTCGACTGAGCGGCGATCGCCTCAGGCACCACCGGGTAGCCGCTCGCGCAGCCGCCGCCCCAGCTGGCGTGCCTCCGGCACCCCCAGCCCCCCGGCCAGCAGCCCATAGACCGCCGCCCCCACCAGGCCGCAGAGGCTGGTCTGCAGCAACAGACCCGCCAGGCCTGCGGGCCAGTGCAGTCCCCGGGCCATGCCCCAGGCCAGCAGGCCCCCGACCACGGCGGCAAAGGTGAGCAGCCCCGAGTCGCGGCTCCAGACCCGCAGCGGCAGGCCGCCGAGGCGCCGCTGCAGCACCATCAGCAGCACCGCACCGCTGATGACATTGACCGCCACCGTCGCCAGCACCAGGCCCGGTGCCCCGAAATTGAGCTGCGGCAGCAGCAGACCACCCGGAATCGGACTGCCCACCAGCAGCCAGTCGAAGAGGGCGTTGAGCCCGATGCCCGCCACCGAAATGCGGAAGGGGGTGTTGGCGTCACCGAGGGCATAGAAGACGCGCACCAGCACGTCGCGGCCGAGATAGGCCGGCATGCCGAAGCCATAGGCCATCAGCAGCGAGCCCACCATGCGGGAGGCCTGGCCGTCAAAGGCGCCCCGCTCGTAGACGAGCGCCACGATCGGGCCGGCCAGGGCGATCATCAGAGCGCCCAGCGGCAGCATGCTGGCGTTGCTGAGCATCAGGCCCTGGCGGATCCGCTGGATCAGTTCGCCGCGCTGGTGCGGGGCCACCAGCCGTGAGAACACGGGCAGCAGTGGCACCAGCAGCATGTTGGAGAGGATGCCAAGGGGCGTCTGCACCAGCAGGCCCGCATAGCCCAGACCCGCCGCGGCTCCGGCGATGCCGCTGGCGAAGAAAAGGTCGGTGTAGACGTTGATCTGCAGCATCCCCGAGGCCAGGGTGGCGGGCCCCATGACCCGCAGCACCTCGGCCACACCGGGCTGGCGCCAGTCGAAGCTGAGGCGGATGTGGCCGAGCCCCTGCCGGGCCAGGGCCGGCAGCTGGATCAGCCACTGCAGCACCGCGCCGGCCAGGGTCGAGAGGGCCAGCACGGCGCCACCCCAGAAGGCCCAGGGGGTGCTGCCGATCTCGGTTCCAGCCTGCAGCCAGAGCAGGCCCAGCCCCAGCAGCACCGCCACGCTCGAGAGCAGCGGGCTGATGGAGGGCAGCCAGTACTCGTCGGCGGCGTTGAGGGCACCGAAGCCAAGGCCGATCAGCCCGGCGAACAGCGCCATCGGGGCCATCAGCCGCAGCTGCACCACCGCCAGGTCGTGGATGCCGCGGTTGAGGGCCGGCCCCACCAGGGTGATGAGGGGATCGGCCAGCAGCACCAGCAGCACCGTGACCAGCAGCAGCCCCAGGCCCACCAGGGTGTTGATGGCGGCCAGCAGCCGGGCACTCTGCTGCCGTTCCTGGCGGGCCATGACGCTCACCATGGCGCTGTGGAACGGCCCGTTGATGCCTCCGAGCAGAATCAGCAGGAAACCGGGCAGCACATAGGCGTAGTTGTAGGCGTCGTAGGCGGCGCCGACGCCGAAGGCGGCAGCGATGGCCTGCTGACGCACGAGCCCGGCCACCTTGCTGAGGGCCGTGGCCAGGGCCACCACCAGAGCGATCCGGCGCAGGTTGTCGCTGCGGGGCGGAGTTTCGGCCATCGGCTGGCGGTGAAAGGGTGATTGTGGGCGATGACCGCCGTCGGCATCGGCCACGATGGCCCGGTCGCTGGCCTGCCCCGATGTCTGACATCCACCTACCGGAGACAGCCCAGGCCGATGCACCGGTGCTGACCTGGTCGCCGCTGGTGGAGGGGGTGCTGCGCCGACGCTGGAAGCGGTTCCTCGCCGAAGTCGAACTGGCGGACGGCAGCCTGGTGACGGCCCACTGCGCCAACACCGGACCGATGACCGGCGTGCTGCTGCCCGGCGGCCGGGTGCGGCTTCGCCACGATCCCTCCCCGAGCCGCAAACTGGCCTGGACCTGGGAGCAGGCCGAGGTGCCCGCGGCCGGGGGCGGCCAGTGCTGGGTGGGGGTGAACACCGCGCTGCCCAACCGTCTGCTGCGGGCCACGATCGAAGCGGGCCTGCTGCAGCCCTGGCTGGGTCCGGTGGCCAGCCTGCGTCCCGAGGTGGCCTACGGCCATGGCGGCCGCAGCCGCATCGACCTGCTGCTCACCCCTGATGAGACTGCCGACGACCCCCGCCCGATCTACGTCGAGATCAAGAACACCACCTGGACCGATGGTTCCCTGGCCCTCTTCCCCGACACGGTGACCGAGCGGGGCCAGAAGCATCTGCAGGATCTGATGGCGGTGCTGCCGGCAGCCAGGGCGGTGCTGATCCCCTGCCTCAGCCGCGCCGACGTGACGGCGTTTGCCCCCGGCGACCGTGCCGATCCGCGCTATGGGCTGCTGTTCCGGGAGGCCCTGGCCGCCGGGGTCGAGGTGCTGCCGTGCCGCTTTGCCTTCGGGACCGACGGTGTCCGTTTCGCCGGGGTCGTGCCGGTGCTACCCCGGCAACCGGGTCTTGAGGGAATCCTGAGCAACTCCTGATTCAGTAACGACGGTCACCCCGCAGGCGCCTGACTGCTCTCAGTGTGGATCAGGGTTTCTTGGCCTTCCACGTTCATGTCACTACACAGCAGTCCCGGACGCCGGGCTGGGGTGAGCCGGGCGCTCCCCCCCTCGGCCCTTCAGACCGTTGACCACTGGCGGCACGAAACACTGCCGCGCCTTACCGCCCTGAGCGGCGAACTGCCCCTGCGCCGCGGGGCGGTGATGTTGCTGGCAGCGGGGGCCGGCATGGTGCCGCTGATGGCGGGATCGGCGAAGGCGGCACTCACCAAGATGCCCACCGATGGCGCCGACACGCTGCTGATGCTGATGGGTTCGGCCCTGGTGCTGCTGATGACTCCCGGTCTGGCCTTCTTCTATGGCGGCTTCACCCGGGCGAAGAACGTGCTCAACACCATGATGATGAGCTTCTTCCTGATGGGGCTCATCGGGGTTCTCTGGGTGGTGATCGGCTACAGCCTGGCTTTTGATGGCGGTTTCAAGAGTCCCTTCATCGGCGGTCTCGGCCAGATGTGGCTCAACAATGTCGGCGGGGAGCTGGGCGATGCCCCCCTGGCCGATGGGTTTGCCCTCAGTGCCTCCAGCTTTGCCCTCTTCCAGGGCATGTTCGCCATCATCACGCCGGCGCTGATTTCCGGTGCCCTGGTGGAGCGCATCAGCTTCAAGGCCTGGTTCTGGTTTGCCCTGCTGTGGAGCCTGTTCGTTTACTCCCCGATGGCCAAGATGGTCTGGGGTGGTGGCTTCCTTGGCCCCTTCGGCGAGATCGGCGCCATCGACTTCGCTGGCGGAACAGTGGTGCACATTGCCGCCGGTGTGGCAGCGCTTGTTTCGGCCGCCATCGTCGGTCCCCGCACGTCCTATCCCGAGAGCAACAGGCCGCCGCACAACGTTCCGTTCATCCTGCTCGGTGCCGGTCTGCTGTGGTTCGGCTGGTTCGGCTTCAACGGCGCCAGCATGTTCGCCGCCAAGACGGCCGGCTTCCCCTTTGCCACCACCTCGGCGGCGGCCTCAGCGGCTCTGCTCACCTGGTGCACGATCGAGTGGTTCAAGGACGGCAAGCCCACCGCTGTGGGTGCAGCCACCGGAGCTGTTGCCGGTCTGGTGGGCATCACCCCCGCCGCGGGGTTCGTGTACATGCCCCAGGCGCTGCTGATCGGAGCCCTGACGGCTTCTGCCTGCTTCCTGGCGGTGCAGATCAAGGCGGCCATCCGCTTCGACGACTCCTTGGACGCCTTCATGGTCCATGGGGTGGGGGGCACCATCGGCGCTCTGCTCACCGGTCTGCTGGCCGCTCCGGCGCTGGTGCCGGCTGACTACTTCCCCAAGTCAGCCGAAATCATCAAGGCCGGCGGCAACCTGGCCCTGTTCGTGGCCCAGTTCAAGGCCGTGCTGTTCTCCTATGGGTTCGTCGCCCTGGGAACGGCGATCATCCTCTTCATCGTTAAAGCCGTGGTCGGCCTGCGGGTCAGCCGCGAGGACGAGGAGCGGGGTCTTGATTTCGTCGCCCATGGCGAAGAGGCCTACGACCCGATGACCTACTGATCCCGTTGATCCGCCGTTCCCTCCACCGATCCGACTGCCATGAAGCTCATTTCCGCTGTCATCCGACCGTCCAAGGTGGATGCCGTCAAAACCGCTCTTGTCGAGGCCGGCATCGTCGGCATGACCCTGTCCGAGGTCAGGGGCTTCGGCCGCCAGAAGGGCCAGGTGGAGCGCTACCGCGGCTCCGAGTTCACGGTTGAGTTCCTCCCCAAGGTGCGGGTCGACGTCGTTGTCGAAGACGGCCAGGTCGAGGCCGCCCTGGGCCTGATCGAAGCGGCGGCCCGCACTGGTGAGATCGGGGATGGCAAGGTCTTTGTCGTCCCGATCGAGACCGCCGTCCGGGTTCGCACGGGCGAGCGCGGCGACGCAGCCCTGGCGCTCTGATCCCTGGGGTGCCCCGGGGCTGGCCCGTCCCCATAGATTGGACCGGCCCCCGGCGCCCGCCCCTGCCATGGACACCCGTGCCTTCAAGCGGTCGCTGCACCACTCCGACCGCTACAACCGTCGGGGATTCGGCCGAGCCGACGAAGTGGCCGCCTCCCTGGAGGAGGCCTACACCAGCCCACTGATCCAGCGCATCCGCGACGAGGGCTACCAGTACCGCCAGGGTCGCGTCACCATCCGCCTGGCCCAGGCCTTCGGGTTCTGCTGGGGTGTTGAACGGGCGGTGGCGATGGCCTACGAGACCCGGCGCCATTACCCCAGCGAGCGCATCTGGATCACCAACGAGATCATCCACAATCCATCGGTGAATGCGCATCTGCGTGAGATGGATGTCTCCTTCATTCCCGTCGATGGCGGCGTCAAGGACTTCTCGGAGGTGCTCAGCAATGATGTGGTGATCCTGCCGGCCTTCGGCGCGACGGTCCAGGAGATGCAGCTGCTCAACGAGCGTGGTTGCCACATCGTCGACACCACCTGTCCCTGGGTGTCCAAGGTATGGAACACCGTTGAAAAGCACAAAAAAGAATCATTCACCTCGGTCATCCACGGCAAGGTCAAGCACGAGGAGACGCTGGCCACCAGCTCATTCGCCGGCACCTATCTGGTGGTGCTCGACCTGGCCGAAGCGCAGATCGTCTGTGACCACATCCTTGAAGGAGGCGACCGGGAGGCGTTCCTGCGCCGGTTCGCTGCCGCCACCTCGCCAGGATTCGATCCCGACCGGGACCTGGTGCGCATCGGCGTCGCCAACCAGACCACGATGCTCAAGAGCGAGACTGAAGAGATCGGTCGCCTCTTCGAGCGCACACTTCTGAGGCGGTACGGACCGGCGGCACTCAACGAGCACTTCCTGGCCTTCAACACCATCTGTGATGCCACCCAGGAACGCCAGGATGCGATGTTCTCACTGGTGGATGAACCCCTGGATCTGATGGTGGTCATCGGCGGCTACAACTCGTCCAACACCACGCATCTGCAGGAAATCGCCGTGCATCGCGGCATTCCTTCGGTCCACATCGACGCCCCCGAGCGCATCGGCCCTGGCAACAGCGTCGAGCACAAGCCCCTGGGCCGGGACCTCGAGCGCCTGGAACCCTTCCTGCCGGACGGGGAGCTGCGCATCGGCATCACCTCCGGGGCCTCCACCCCGGACCGGGTGGTGGAGGGTGTGATTGATCGTCTGCTGGACCTGGCCGGTCGATAAGCCGTTAACGACCCGTTACATTGGCGCCAGATGAGACCCATCCCCCGTTTTGACCCTTGCCCTCGCCCAACGAGCGCCGCGTCAGCCCCGGTCCGGTGTGGATGAGTCCCTGTGGCGCACCTATCGGAGCTGCTTCTCCGATGTGATGGAGATGCGGGCTCCGATGGCCCAGGTGGGCGCGTACCTCGATGCGCACGAGCACTGGTTCAGCCGTTGCGCGTCGCCGATGCAGGTGGAGCCGGTGGGCAGCCAGGGCTACCGCCTCACCCTGGGCCGCTTCGGCAACTTCGGTTTCGAGGTTGAGCCCACCATTGCCCTTGAGCTGCTGCCCCAGAACCAGGGGGTCTACCGCATCGACACCATCCCCGAAGCGCGCGGGGCCTTGGCCGATCTGTACACGGTCGATTTCAAGGCCTCTCTGGAGCTGATCGCCGACCGTGAGCAGCCGGATGCCACCGAGGTGAACTGGCAGCTGGACCTTGACGTGGGCATCCGCCTGCCGGCCTTCATCGGCGTGCTGCCCGAATCCCTCGTTCAGTCGAGCGGAGATCACCTGCTGCGGCAGATCGTGCGGCAGGTGTCACGGCGACTCACCTGGAAGGTGCAGGAAGACTTCCATGCCCAGGCTGGGCTGACGTGCCCACCCCGGAGGCGGGCACGCTTCTGAACGCTGCGGATCTGAACGCTGCGGCTGGTAGGGCCCCCTCAGGCCTGCCCGAGGATCTTGCCGACGATCTGCAGTCCAGAGACCGTCTGCCACAGGAACAGGGTCATCACCAGCATGTTCAGCCCCACATGGGCCTTGCGGGCCAGTTCGTTGCCCTGCTGCATCAGCGGTGCCAGGGCAGCGGCAATGGCGATCAGACCGGTCATCCCCAGGCCCACCAGCAGGTGGGGCCCCACGAACAGCTTGCCGTTGTTGAGGAAGGTCACCGCCATGCCACCGAGGGTGCCCAGCACCATCACGGCCAGCACGGCACTGCCCGCCAGGTAATGACGTTGGGCATAGCGGCCCTTGATCAGTTCCTTGCGCTGCTCGGGGGTGCCGGTGCGGGTTTTCTTGGCGCGGATGCCCAGCACCAAGGCGTAGCCCGAACCGGCGAGCAGCACCGCCATCAGCAGCGGATGCAGGAAGTTGAGGTTGAAGGCCAGGGCCTCGGGCATCGGTGGAAGGGTGAGCTCCGGCCGACGCTAATGGGCCGGCCGCCCCGTTTTCAGTGCAGAAAGTGCCGGCGTCCCGTGCAGACCATGGCCATGCCGGCGGCATCGGCGGCGGCGATCGACTCGTCATCCCGGCGGCTGCCACCGGGCTGGATCACGGCGGCGATGCCCCGGCGGCCGGCTTCGGTGACGGTGTCGTCAAAGGGGAAGAAGCCATCACTGGCCAGCACCGCCCCACGGGCCTGGTCGGCGGCGGCGGCAAGGGCCAGGCCTGCGGAACCGACGCGGTTCATCTGACCGGCCCCGATCCCGAGGGTGCATCCCCCCCGCGCCACCACGATCGCGTTGGACCGCACCTGGCGCACCACCCGCCAGGCGAAGCGCAGATCGGCCCATTCCGCCTCCGTCGGGGGACGCCGACTCACCACCTGCCAGGTGCTGGGATCGTCGTCGCGGTCATCGCGCTGCTGCTCCAGCACCCCCCCCAGGATCGAGCGCAGGTGGGGTTCCGCCACCGCCGGGCGGGCCACGGCGGCGGGCAGCTCCAGCAGCCGCAGGTTGGTGCGACTCTGCAGCCGTTCGCGGGCCTCGGCCGTGATGTGCGGTGCCACGAGACATTCCAGAAACAGCCCCTCGAGGGCGGCGCTGCCCTCAGCGTCGAGGGGGCCGTTCAGGGCCACGATGCCGCCGAACGCCGACACCGGATCCGCGGCAATGGCCCGGGCGAGGGCTTCCGCGGCCGTGGCGCCCACAGCGACACCGCAGGGGTTGGTGTGTTTCACCACCACCGCCGCCGCCGCTTCGCCCACTGGGAACAGGGCCACGGTGGTGAGGGCCGCCTCCAGGTCCAGCAGGTTGTTGTAGCTCAGCTCCTTGCCCTGCAGCTGACGGGCGGCCCCCCAGCCCCGGTCGTTGTGGCCGTACCAGACCGCGGGCTGGTGGGGGTTTTCGCCATAGCGCAGGCTCTGGCGCCGGGGCAGGCTCAGCAGCAACGGGCCAGGGGCTGCCGTTGCCGTGGCGTCATCGGCCAGACCTGGCTGGGAGGCCAGCCAGCCGGCGATGGCGGCGTCGTAGCTGCCGGTGTGACGGAAGGCCGCCAGGGCCAGCCGGCGGCGGTAGGCGACATCGACGGCACCGGCTGCCAGGGCCTCCAGGTAAGGGCCGTACTGGTCGGGGTCGGTGAGCACGGCCACGTGGCTGTGGTTCTTGGCGGCGCCCCGCACCATGGCGGGACCACCGATGTCGATGGTCTCGATCGCTTCCTCCCAGGTCACCCCCGGTCGGGCCACCGTGGCCTGGAAGGGATAGAGGTTGACCACCACCAGTTCGATCGGCGGGATGTCGCCACGGGCCAGATCGGCCTGGTCGGCCGGTTCATCGGGCCGCGCCAGGATGCCGCCGTGAATCCGCGGGTGCAGGGTCTTGACCCGACCCCCCAGGATCTCGGGGGCACCGGTGTGTTCGGCCACCGGAGTCACCGGCAGGCCCGCGGCCGCCAGGCTGCGGGCCGTACCACCACTCGACAGCAGGGTGAATCCATGCTGCTCGACCAGGCCGCGGGCCAGGTCCTCGAGGCCGCGTTTGTCGGAGACGCTCAGCAGGGCGTGGCGGGCCATGGCGTTGGGAGGCGATCGGGGGAGGAGCCACGTTGCGTTCTGGACGCGGGCCCCACGGCTCTGATGGTATGGGTCGAGCCTTCCGACCCTGCACGATGCGACTGCTGCTGCTCCACGGCTGGGGCGCCACCGGCGACGACCTTGCCCCCCTCGGCCACGAACTGGCCCGGCGACTGGGGAGCCTGGGGACGACGCTGCAGGTGCGGTCCCTGGAGGCTCCGGATTCGCACCCGGCGGGGGGCGGGGCCCGCCAGTGGTACCCGCTTGATCTGGACCGACCGGGTTGGCCCGACTGTCCGGAGGGGGCCCGGCTGGCCCTGCGTCGGCGGCTCGAGACGGAGCTGACCCAGGCCGGTGATGGACCGGTGGTGGTGCTCGGGTTCTCCCAGGGGGGAGCCATGGCCCTGGAGACCGCCCTGGCACTGCCGGTGGCGGCGATCATCTCGTGCAGCGGCTATCCCCACGCCGGTGGTCTCAGGCTTGCTGAGCACCATGCCGGTGCGCCCACCGTGCTGCTGTTGCACGGGCGCCATGATGCAGTTGTGCCGGCAGCGGCCCTCGGTCAGCTGCAGCAGGAACTGCAGGCCGCCGGGGTGCCGGTGGAGACGGTCCTGTTCGCCGGCGATCACACGATTCCTGCCGAGGCGGTGGACGCGATGGCGTCCTTCCTCGGCCGAATCACAGCAAGGGCGGGGAACTGACCGCCACCGCCGGCGGTGGGTCAGCCGGCTTCAGACGAAGGCGTACTCGTACTCCTCGATCTCTTCCCACTCGTCGCCCATGGCCTCGAGGCCCGCGAACAGGGTCTCTTCACCCACCCGGTCAACGATCAGACGCAGAGAGGGAAAAAGGAAGTGGTTTTCTTCGGCGTACTGGGCGCTGAACAGGCCCTTCTCGCCCCAGAAGAAACGATCGGTGGTGTGTTCATTGCGACGCACGTTGATCAGCGCCGGGGGCACCAGGGCCGAGGCGGCGATGTAGCGGCGGGCAGCGGTCACCGGCTTGTGGTTGCCGGTGTCGAGATTGAAGGTGGGCACGTGGGCCAGAACGCGCTGGCCGGCGAGGCGTCGACGGCTGACGCGCTTGCGCTTCTTGGACATGGGCGGAACCCCTGTGGGGGGCGGCGGGACGGGACGGGACTGGACTGGACAAGGAGGCATCCGCCGGATCCGTCAGAACGGACCCGGCCACACCTGAGCAGGGGACCCTGCTTCGCCCAACGCTTGGCCCCGGCGGACGGTGGTCCCAGAGGACACCGGCGCAAGGGTCAGACCTGGGGGCCCACCGCCCGACGGGGGCGGTGGGAGTGGAACTACCTCTGCTGTAGCCTGAATGGCAGGAAAGTGCCACCCGGGCTTGCCCCAGGAGTGACCCGCGCCCACCACCCCGATTGGGGCCGTGAGGTATTGGTCGTAACAACAAGCTTAAGACTTTTCTGGGATTTGACAAGCCCCGGTCAAGCGGCACCATGCCGCCCCAGCCGTTCATCCGCCCCCTGTGATCTCCGAGCGCTTCCAGCAGCTGTCGCGGTGTCAGCTGGACCAGTTCAGCGACCGCGACGACCTGCTGGGGCTCGGGGTCTACGTGGCGGTGCCGCTGGCCGAGGCCGATGATCTGCAGCTGCGGCCGGTGGCGGCCTGGCCCGTTGCCGCCGACCCCCTGGCCCCGGCCGACCCCCAGCAGCACGAACCGCTGCTGCTGGATGGACGCCAGCGGCGCTGGCTGCCCCTGCGGCAGGAGGCCGTGATCATCGGCGCCCTGCGGGTCGACACCCGCACGCTCCCCTGGTCTGCCGAGCTGCGCCGCCGACTGGAGGCCGCCGCCGCCGTGCTGAGCGAGGCGCGGGCCCTGGATCTTGAACAGCAGCGCCTGCAGCGGCAGCTGGACCATGAACAGGACCAGCGCCGGGTGCTCGTTCACCAGATGCGCAATCCCCTGGCGGCGCTGCGCACCTTCACCCAGCTGCTGCTGCGGCGGCTGGAGCCCGGGGATGAGCGGCGCACCCTGGTGGAACAGCTGCTGCAGGAGGAGCTGCAGCTGGATCGGTACCTGGAGGTGCTCGCAGGTCCGCGCAGCCTGCGGGGGCTGCCGGCCGCCGAAGACACGCCGCTGCTGCTGCCGCCGGCCCTGCTGCCCCTCCAACCCGAGCCCCTGGCGGTCCGTCTGGAGCCGCTGCTGCAGCGGGCCGCCGCCACGGCGGCCCTGCAGGGCCGCGGCTGGGCCGCGCCGGAGCGACTGCCTGACTGGGAAGGGCCGGCGGCAGCGGTGGCCGAAATCCTCGCCAACCTGCTCGAAAATGCCTTCCGCTACAGCGCCGCCGCCGGACCGGTGGGCCTCTGGTGCAAGTCTTCCAGCGACGGCCTCAGCCTGGCGGTGTGGGACAGCGGCCCGGCGATCGCTGCCGATGAACGGGAGAGCATCTTCGGCCGCGGCGTCCGGGGGGCCCGGGGAGCGGGGCTGAGCGGCACCGGCCTGGGCCTGGCCCTGGCCCGGGATCAGGCCCAGGCCTGCGGCGGCAGCCTCGATCTGACCGTGCCCGCGGCCGACCTTGATCCTTCCCTGCCGGCCACCGGCAACGCCTTTGTGCTGCAGCTGCCCCTCAACCCCAGCGCAGCTGCACCAACCACATCAGCCACAGGCTGAAGGCCTCGGTCCACTCCACACAGGCGCCATAGCTGTCGCCGCTGTGGCCGCCCAGGCGCCGTCCGAGCTGCCAGGGCACCAGCAGGCACGGCACCGCCCCCGCCAGCCCCGCCGCCAGGCCAGGGCCGCCGCCCGTGCCCAGCGCCAGCCCCGCCAGCCAGCCCAGCAGCGCCATTGCCGGCAGCAGTTCCCTGCCCAGGCTGTGGCGCCGGCGGCGATGGTGGTCGCCGCTGCCCTCGGGGCGCAGGCTCGGAAAACGATCAATCGCCAGCAGGGGCGCCACCCGCCCCCACACGGCACTCCAGACCAGCGCCGCCGGGGCCAGGGGCGCCAGGGCGATGAGCGCCCCTCCCTTGAGCAGCAGCACCAGCAGTGCCCCCATCAGGCCGCTGGCGCCGATGCGGCTGTCGGCCATGGCCTCCAAGCGGCGGGGGCCGGCCGCCAGACCATCGGCCGTGTCGATGACACCGTCAAGATGCAGTCCGCCCGTGATCCACACCCCCAGGGCCAGCACCAGGGCCGCCAGGCTGGCCGCGGGCAGGCCCAGGGCCGTGCCCAGCAGCCACAGGCCTGCCTGCCCCCCCCCCAGCACCAGGCCCACCAACGGTGCAAAGCGGGCGATGCGGCCGAACCGGGGCGGCGGACCGGGAAGGGGCGGCAGCACCGTGTAGAAGATCCAGCTGCCGGCCAGGTCAGGCCACCACGAAGGCACGGCGGTGCTCCGGCTGATGGCATTGTGCGCTCACAGCCCCGACCTGCGGCCCGTGACCTCCGCCCCCCCTCCGCCTTTCCGCTTCGAGGTGGAGCAGCGCTGCCCCAGCACCCGGGCGCGCACCGGCCGGTTCCACACGCCCCACGGAGTGGTCGAGACCCCCCGCTTCATGCCGGTGGGCACGGCAGCCACGGTCAAGGGGGTCAGCACCGAACAGCTGCTGACCACCGGTGCCCAGATGGTGCTGGCCAACACCTTTCACCTGCACCTGCAGCCCGGTGAGGGAATCGTGGCCGATGCCGGCGGCCTGCACCGCTTCATGGGCTGGAACGGACCGCTGCTCACCGATTCCGGCGGATTCCAGGTGTTCAGCCTCGCCGATCTCAATGCCATCCATGAGGACGGGGTCACCTTCCGCTCCCCCCGCGACGGTGCGGTGGTGGAGCTCAGCCCCGAGCGGGTGATGGCGATCCAGGAGGCCCTCGGCGCCGATGTGGTGATGGCCTTCGACCAGTGCCCGCCCTACCCCGCTGGCCACGGCGAGGTGGCAGAGGCCTGTGGGCGCACCCAGCGCTGGCTGGCCCGTTGCGTGGCGGCGCGCCGCCGTGATGATCAGGCCCTGTTCGGGATTGTGCAGGGGGGGGTGCATGAAGACCTGCGCCGGCGCTCGGCCGCGGAGGTGGTGGCCTTCGACCTGCCGGGCTGCGCCATCGGCGGCGTGAGTGTGGGCGAACCGGCGGCGGCGATGCACGAGGTGGTGCGCTGGGTGACCCCGCTGCTGCCCGACGATCGGCCCCGCTACCTGATGGGGGTGGGCACCCTGCCCGAAATGGCCCAGGCCGTGGCCCAGGGCATCGACCTGTTCGACTGTGTGCTGCCCACCCGCCTCGGGCGCCATGGGGCTGCCCTGGTGGGCGGTGAACGCTGGAATCTCAAGAACGCCGCCTTTCGCCACGATCACCGCCCCCTGGATGCCTCCTGCCCCTGTTGCGCCTGCCGCCGCCACACCCGCGCCTACCTGCACCACCTCATCCGCAGCGGTGAACTGCTGGGGCTGACGCTGCTGAGCCTGCACAACCTCACCCAGCTGATCCGCTTCACCAGGGCCATGGCCCAGGCCATCGCCGACGGCTGTTTTTCAGAGCGTTTCGCTCCCTGGGAGCCCGACTCCCCCGCCGCGCACACGTGGTAGCGTCCGACCACCGCACGACTGCCCGACGATGGTGAATGCTGTTCTGCCGCTTCTGGCCCAGCTTCCCGAGGCCTACCGCGCCTTCGCTCCCATCGTGGACATCCTGCCGATCATTCCCTTGTTTTTCCTGCTGCTGGCGTTTGTCTGGCAGGCGTCGGTCGGCTTCCGCTGAGCACCGCCAGGGCATAACGGGGCAGGGAGAGCATCCGCCGCCAGCGGGCCGGTTCCTGCAGCAGCCGGTACAACCATTCAATGTGAAGGGCTCCCATCCAGCGGGGGGCCCTTTTCTTGTTGCCCGACCACACGTCGAAGCTGCCCCCCACCCCCATCCACAGCCCCGGCTGGCCCTGGCGCAACCGCCGGATCCAGGTCTCCTGGCGCGGCACCCCCAGGGCCACCAGCACCAGGTCGGGCTGCAGCGTCAGCAGGTGCTGCTCCAGGCCGGGCCAGGCCTCGGGGGGCTGGAAGCCGTGGCAGCTCAGCACCAGCTGCAGGCCAGGAATCTCGTCGGTCAGCCGTTGCTGCAGCACGGCCATCACCTGCGGGGATGCCCCCACCAAGGCCACCCGCCACTGCCGCGCGGCGGCCGCCTGCAGCAGCGACCGGGCGAGGTCGATGCCAGGGCAGCGGCGCACCCGCACCCCCTGCAGCGCCAGGGCTCCCACCACGCCGGAGCCGTCGGGGATCACCAGCTCAGCGTCCTGGATCACCGCCTCCAGGTCGGGCTGGGCCAGGGCGGCCATGCTCATCTCGGCGTTGAGGGTCACCACCTGACCGCCACCACGGTCATGCAGGGCCAGGGCCGCCGCCAGCACGTCGCGGCAGACGTCAATGGGCAGCCCCAGGACCGAGTGGCGCTGAACGTCCGTCTCGGACTGAACCATGGGGGCACGGGCGACGGAGGAGAATCTGACGGATCCCGCCGACCCTGACAACGTCGTTGGCAGCTCCTCCCTCTGACCGGCTGGCACGCCTGCAGGCCCTCGACGCCCACGTGGAACGCGTGCTGCTGAGCCGTCAGCATCCCCTCTCGGGGCTGATGCCCGCCAGCACGGCCCACACCGTGCACGGCAACTACGGCGACGCCTGGGTGCGGGACGGGGTCTACACGATCCAGGCGGTCTGGGGGTTGCGCCAGGCCTGGCTGCGGCTGGGCGGCCACCCACGGCGGGTGTACGAGCTCGAGGGCAGTGTGCGGTCGCTGATGCGCGGTCTGCTGCGTGCCTTGATGGGTCAGGCGGCCAAGGTGGAGCGCTTCAAGCACAGCGGCGACCCCCTGGACGCCCTGCATGCCAAATACGACACGGCCTCGGGCCAGCCGGTGGTGGCCGACAACGCCTGGGGTCACCTGCAGCTGGATGCCACGGCCCTGTTCCTGCTGCAGCTGGGCCAGATCACCCGGGCCGGGCTGCCGGTGGTGGTCGGTCGCGGGGAGGTGGCCTTCGTTCAGAACCTCGTCTACTACGTGAGTCGGGCCTATCGCCTGGCCGATTACGGCATCTGGGAGCGGGGGGACAAGGGCAACAACGGGGCCCCCGAGCGCAACGCCAGCTCCATCGGCCTGGTGAAGGCGGCCCTGGAGGTGCTGGGCGGGCTCGACCTGTACGGCCCCCATGGCGACGGCAGCGCCCGCCTGTGGGTGCCGCCCGATGCCCTGGTGCGTCTGCGCCGCGCCGTGCAGGCGCTGCTGCCGCGGGAATCGGCCAGCAAGGAGGTCGACAGCGCCTGCCTGACGGTGATCGGGTATCCCGCCTGGGCCGTGGAGCAGCGGGATCTGCGGCGACGGACCCTGGAGGCCATCCGCGAACGGCTCGGCGGCAGCTACGGGTATGCACGGTTCCGACGGGACGGTCACCAGACGGTGGTCGAAGACAGCACGCGGCTGCACTACGAACCCGAAGAGCTGGCCCTCTTCGAAGGCATCGAGTGCCAGTGGCCCCTGTTTCTGGCCTTTGAGCTCCTCACCGCCTGCCTCGAGGAGCGGTGGGACGAGGCCCGCAGCTTCGAGGAGCGGCTGCGGGGTCTGGCGGTGACGGTCGACGGCGAGGCCCTGCAGCCCGAGCTGTACCGGGTGCCGGCCGACCTGGTGGAGGCCGAACGTCGGTATCCGGGCAGCCAGCGGCGTGAACCGAACGAGAACGTGCCCCTGCTCTGGACCCAGAGCCTGTGGGTGCTGGGCCAGCTGCTGCTGGATGGGTTGCTGCTGCCCGCAGACCTGGACCCGGCCGGCCGGCGGCTGGAGCGGCCCCTGGGCTGCCGGCGGGTGCGGGTGGCCCTGGTGCCGGGGGATGACACCGTCGCCGCCGCGCTGACGGCCGCAGGCCTGCCCATCGAGCGCGGCGACGGCGACGTGGCGGTGGCCCCCTCGGCCCGGCTGGCCGAAGCCCTCACCGGCCTGGGCGCCTGGCCCGAGCTGGGCCTCAGCGGGCCCGCCCCGGGGGGCCTCGCCACCCTCGCCCATGGCCATCTCTATGCCTGCGGCGGGGTGGCCACGGCGTTCCTGTCGCCGGCCCTGGAGGAGGGGATCTTCTACCTGGCCGATGATCCCGAGCAGCTGGCCGATGCCGTGCTCGGCGAGCTGCGCCTGCTGCAGCGCCACTGGCCCGATCCGGCCGCCGATCCCCTGCTGCTGCTGCCCGTGGCCGGAGCCCCCTTCCAGCGGGCTCCGGAGGCCTTCCGGGGCCTGCTGCTGCAGCTGCAGCAGGGGGGCCTGGGGGGGGTGGAGGTGCTGCTGGGCACCCTGGCCGACCATGCGCCCCAGCTGCGGCTTGAGCCCCTGCCCCTGCCCGCACTGGCCCCGGGCCGGCTGCCGGCGCCGTTGCCCCTGCGCCTGGATGAGGCCCGCGGCCACCGGTCCCTCAGCGTCAGCGAGGAGCAGGCGCTGGAGAGCCGGTCGGTGCTCGACCTGGCGGCCACCCTGTGGAGCAGCACGTCCCTCAGGGAACAGGCCGAACTGCTCGAGCAGCTGCAGGGGCGGCTGGGCAGCGAAGCGCAGCTGCAGGCGCCGGAACGGGGGCTGCCGATCGACCTGAGTGAACTGATCGAGGGGGTGTACCGCCGCAGCCTCGAGGCGGGCGACTGGGAGCCGGTGCGTCGCTGTGCCGGTCTGCTGGGCCTGGTGCATCCCCACCTTGAGGATGCCCTCGACGATCTGCTGGCCCGCCAGCGGCAACTGGTGGTGGGCCGCAACTACACCGATCTGTCGCGGATCCGGGAACCCCTCGACAGCGCCACGATCGTGGAGCGCATGCGGCGGTTCAGCGGTGAGGACGGTCGGGAGGTGATCCTGCAGCAGGAACTGCTGCTGGCCCTGGAGCAGATCGCCCGCCAGCAGCCGTCGCTGCTGCACGGCACCCTCACCTTTCAGCTGGGGCAGCTGCTGCTGCTGTTGACCAGCGAGCTGGCGCTGGAGCGGCGCCTGAGCCCCTCGGAAGCCTTCGAAGCCCTCTGTGCCCTGCCGCCCCATGGCATCTCCCGGCGCCTGGGGGTGGTGCTCGCCGACCTCGACCATGCCCGCGCCAGCCTGGATCGCTGCGAACAGCTGCACGTCAGCGGCCAGGTGCTCTGGAAGGCCCCTCCTCCGGCCGCCGAGACGCCGATGGGCGGCTGCTGGCTGCAGCACCGCCTGCGTCAGGGGGCGCTGCAGCGCATCCCGCGGGATTTCCATCCCGGCGTGTGGGGCCTGCTGCGCCACTGCCGCGGGCTGCTGATCGGCGACAAGCTGGAGCGGCGCAATCGCCTCGACAGCGACGTGCTGGCCGAAAAGACACCGGGGGAGCACAACTTCGCCGCCCTGGTGGAGCATCTGCTCAGCAAGATCGAGGCACCGGAGTACCGCCAGCTCTCGATCGAGGCGCTGCTGTCGCTGATGGCCTTCTTCGAGGCCAACCCCCGGGTGAGCTTCGGCGACCACCTGGCCCTCGACGTGCTGATCGGCCATGCGGTGCGCCTGGGGTGGCAGCAGTCCCACCCCAACGTCGCTCCGGAGCAGTACGGCGCCCACAAGGCCCAGGCCTGGGATGCGTTCTACCGCTGTTCACCCACCCGCTGCCGCGAGCTGTTCATCGAAGCCCTGCAGCGCCTGGCCAGGGGCCAGCAGACCAGTGCCGCTGGGGTCATCGACCGCCCGTTCGATCAGATCGGCCAGCTGCAGGGCCCGTGAGGCCTGCAGGCCATCGACGGTGGGGGTCTCTTCTCCGCGCACACATTGCAGAAAATGCTCCAGCTCGGCGTAGAGCGGTTCGGTGGGGGTGATGGTCACCTCCTCGATCACCCCGTCGTGGCGGTAGAGCAGTTCACCGCGGTTTGCTGAATACGACGCGTTGGCGCGGCGGTGGATGCGCAGGTTGCGATGCAGAAAATCAGCCTCGATGAGGCTGTCGCGGCAGTGGGCACTGAGGCTGCGCACCTTGCGATGGCTCATCTTGCTCGCGGTCAGGGAGGCAGCCACCCCATTGGCGAAGCTGAGGGTGGCGGTGACGTAGTCGATCGGGCCCTCGCAACTGCGGCCACCGGCCGCGGCGAACCCCACCACGGGTGCCCCGGCCAGTTCCAGCACCAGGTCGATGTCATGGATCATCAGGTCAAGCACCACCGACACGTCGTTGGCCCGGTCGGCATGGGGGCTGTGACGACGGCTCTCGAGCACCACCACCTCCTCCCCGGCGACCACGTTGAGCAGCTCACGGAAGGCGGGGTTGAAGCGCTCGATGTGTCCCACCTGCAGCAACCGGCCGGCGGCATCGGCGGCACGGATCAGTTCCTCCGCCTCGGCCTGGCTGGCGGCGATGGGCTTCTCGATCAGCACGTGCACCCCGGCCTCCAGGAAGGCCATGCCCACCTTGTGGTGCAGCAACGTGGGCACGGCGATGCAGACCGCCTCGACCATCGGGATCAGGTCGCGGTAGTCGGCGACCCAGCGACAGCCGAACTGGTCACTGGCCAGAGCCCCTCGGGCGCCGTCGGGATCGGCGACCGCCACCAGTTCGGCATCCCGCAGCAGCGAGAGCACACGGGCATGGTGCCAACCCATGTTGCCGATGCCCACCACACCGACCTTGACGGGTTTCATCGGCGGCCTCGGAGCGGCAGCGGTGCGGTCAAGGGCTCAGTCCGTCGGAGGCTGCATTATCGGTGACATGCCGCTGCGACCGATGCGCAGCTTCACCTCCTGGATGCGGGGACCGTCCATGGTCACCACCTCGAACTGCAATCCGTTCCAGTGCAGCGATTCCCCCGGGGCAGGAATGTGTTGCAGCCGTTCCAGCAGGAAGCCCGCCAGGGTGTGGTGGTTCTCGGCCTCGGGCAGCTTGAGCCCCAGCTGACGGTTGAGCTCGAAGATCTCGAGATCGGCGGCCACCAGCCAGGTGTCCTCGCCGATCGACTGCAGGTCCGGCGGACCGCCGTCGTTCTCGAGCTCGTCGCCGACGATCTCGCCGGTGAGGTCGGCAATGGTCACCAGCCCCTCGGTGCCGCCGTGCTCGTCGACCACCACCAGCAGGGGTTCACCGCTGCGGATCACCGGCAGCAGCTCGGCCAGCGAGGCGCTCTCCTGGATGCGGGCCACCGGTCGCAGGAACGGGGCCAGGGGTGAATCAAGCTGCAGGCTGCCCCGGGCCAGGGGTTCGGCCAGCAGCCGCAGATCGAGCACGCCCCGCACGTCATCCAGAGAATCGCCGATCACCGGAAAGCGCGCATGGCGGCTGCTCAGCACCGCCTGCATCAGCTCGCCGAAGCGCACATCGACCGGCAGGGTCTCCATGCGGGCCCGGGGCACCATCACTTCACGCACGAGGGTGTCCCGCAGGGAGAACACCCCCTCGAGGATGTTGCGTTCGTCGGGTTCAAGGCCAGTGACGGCATCGTTCTCGATCAGGCTCTCGAGCTCACCGGCCGAGAGGGCAGGCACCAGCCGATCCCACTGGCGGGGCAGCCCTGTCACCCGCAGCAGCTGGTCAGCCAGGTGCTCGACGAGCGCCAGCACCGGTCCGAGGCTGCGGTTCACGGCCTCGAGCAACGGCGCCAGCCGCAGGGCTGATTCTTCAGGCTGGCTGAGCACCCAGGCCTTGGGCAGGATTCCACCCAGCAGGCTGGCGAGCACGGCCAGCAGCAGAAAGATGGCCAGATCGAGGCCGGTTTCGGCCGCGGCGGGACGCAATTGCAGCAGCAGGCTGTGGCTGCCCCAGCCGAGGGCCAGCAGCGACAGCACCGCCCCCAGCTGCGTGGCCACCAGCGCCCGCCGCAGATGGCGCTGCAGCCGCTCGACGGCGCGGGCCCCAGGGCGACCACTGGCGGCCAGCTCCTCGACACGGGTGGGCCGCAGACGGATGAGGGCCAGTTCACCGGCCGCGAAGAAGGCCAGCAGGGCCAGCAGCAGGGAGAGGGCGAGCAGGCGCAGGGGCAGACCCATCACCCCATGACCCTGCGGTAGGCGGGCCGCGACTGCACATCGGCGATGCAGCGCACCACCGCCGGCCAGGCCGACAGGTCAAGGTCGGGGAAGAAGACCGGCAGGTAGGCCAGATGGGCCTGCACAGCACAGTCGGCAACCCCCCAGGCCTCTCCGACCAAAGGGCGCCCCGCGGCGAGCTGCCGGTCGAGCACCGTCATCAGCGGCGTGAACTCGCGTTCGCGGCTGGAGGGCACGAACAGGGCCGTGGCCAGGGTGGCGTTGGCGAACAGCACCCACTGGGCAGCCAGGGCCCGGTCGACGGCCGACTGGCTTTCTTGGCCCGACAGTTCGGCCAGGTACAGCAAGATCGCGCCGCTCTCGAACAGCTGCAGCCGTCCTGCGGGCAGGGAGGGATCCTCATGCACCAGCGCCGGCACCTTGGCGAAGG
>CAZWFG010000020.1:0-20192 GCA_964632245.1 uncultured Synechococcus sp.
TGCCGGCCCGGTCCATCACGAAGGTCACGGGCAGGTTCTGGATGCCCACGTCGTGGATGAGCTGGTCGTAGGCCCGCTGCAGGAACGTGCTGTAGATGGCCACCACCGGTCGCAGACCGTCACAGGCCATGCCGGCCGCCAGGGTGACGGCGTGCTGTTCGGCGATGCCCACGTCGATGCATTGATCGGGCACGGCCTTCTGGAGCAGATCCAGACCGGTGCCGGTGGCCATGGCGGCGGTGATGCCGACCACCCGCCGGTCCTGTTCGCAGAGCTTGACGAGGGTCTGGCCGAAGACCTTGCTGTAGCTGGGGGGTTTGGGCCGCTTGGCGGGGAAGGCCTTGCCGGTGGCCAGGTCGAAGGGGGACTGGGCGTGGTATCCCACCTGGTCGGCCTCGGCGTAGGGGTATCCCTTCCCTTTGGTGGTGGCCACATGCACCAGCACCGGCCCCTCGCTGCGGTGGGCCTCCTGGAAGGTGCGCACCATGGCCGCGATGTCGTGGCCGTCGACGGGACCCATGTACGTGAATCCCAGCTCCTCGAACACCGCCCCCACCTTCGGCACCGCCAGCCGGCGCATGCCTTCGCGCAGGCGGCTCAGCTCCGAGGGGATCTGGCCGTGCAGGAAAGGCAGGTGGCGCACTGCCTCCTCGGCACTTTCGGAGAGGAACTGCACCGGCGGGCTGAGCCGCATGCGGTTCAGGTGGTTGGAGAGGGCCCCCACCGGGGGCGAGATCGACATGTCGTTGTCGTTCAGCACCACCAGCAGCCGGGTGTGGGGCAGATGACCGGCGTGGTTGATGGCTTCGAGGGCCATGCCGCCGGTGAGGGCCCCATCACCGATGACGGCCACGCACTTGTGGGTCTGACCCAGGCGGTCGCGGGCCATGGCCATGCCCAGGGCCGCCGAGATGCTGGTGGAGGCGTGACCAGCGCCGAAATGATCGAAGCGGCTCTCGCAGCGCTTGAGGTAGCCAGCGATGCCCCCCTGCTGACGCAGGGTGTGGAAGCGCCCATAGCGGCCGGTCACCAGCTTGTGGGGGTAGGCCTGGTGCCCCACATCCCAGACGACGCGATCCTTGTCCAGGTCAAGGGTCTGATAGAGGGCCAGGGTGAGTTCCACCACCCCAAGCCCGGGACCCAGGTGACCACCGCTGGTGGCCACGGTTTCCAGATGTTTCTCGCGGATCTGCCGGGCGATCGCTTCGAGTTCCGCGGTGCTGAGACCGTGCAGCTGGTTCGGATGGCTCAGCTCGCTGAGATGCATGCGCTCGGTTCACCGGCGGGCCGAATCTAGAACCCCTCCCCCGCTCCCGGTGCCGCCGATCACACCGGGGCTGAGGATGGCGGCAGCGCAGCGACCGTGGGCGATGGCAGCGGGTTACCTGGAACGGATCCTGCGGGCCAGGGTCTATGACGTGGCGATCGAATCTCCCCTGGAGCCGGCCCGGCGCCTGTCGGATCGGCTCGGCCAGCGGGTGTTGCTCAAACGCGAGGACCTGCAGCCCGTCTTTTCTTTCAAGCTGCGCGGGGCCTACAACCGCATGGTGCAGCTGAGTGACGACCAGCGCCGCTGCGGTGTGATTGCGGCCAGTGCCGGCAACCACGCCCAGGGGGTGGCCCTGGCGGCGGGCAGCCTCGGCTGCCCGGCGGTGATCGTGATGCCGCGCACCACCCCCGAGACCAAGGTGGCTGCCGTGGGACGCCTCGGGGCCGACGTGCTGCTCCACGGCGACACCTACGACGAGGCCCAGGAACGGGCCCGGGAGTTGGAGGCCGAACGGGGCCTGACGTTCATCCATCCCTTCGATGATCCCGAGGTGATCGCCGGTCAGGGGACCATCGGCATGGAGATCTTGCGCCAGTGCCCCCGCCCCCCCGACGCCATCTACCTGGCGGTGGGCGGCGGCGGGCTCATCGCCGGGGTCGGCGCCTATGTCAAGGCCCTCTGGCCCCAGGTGGAGATCATCGGGGTCGAACCGGTGGAGGCGGATGCCATGACGCGGTCCCTGGCCGCCGGCGAGCGGGTGCGGCTCGAGCGGGTGGGTCTGTTCGCCGACGGCGTGGCCGTCCGTGAGGTGGGGGTCGAGACCTTCCGGCTCTGTCGCCAGGTGGTGGATCGCATGGTCACCGTCGACACCGATGCCATCTGTGCCGCCATCAAGGATGTGTTCGAGGACACCCGCTCAATCCTCGAACCCGCCGGTGCCCTGGCCGTGGCGGGGCTCAAGGCCGAGGCGGGCCAGCGCCCCCCCGGCCAGCTGCTGGTGGCGGTGGCCTGCGGGGCCAACATGAATTTCGAGCGTCTGCGCTTCGTCGCCGAACGGGCCGAGCTGGGGGAACAGCGGGAGGCCATGCTGGCGGTCGAGATTCCAGAGCAGCCGGGCAGCTTGCGGCGCTTCTGCCGCCACCTCGGTGGCCGCAGCCTCACCGAATTCAGCTACCGCCGCGCCGAGGGGGCCCGGGCCCACATCTTCGTGGGGGTCCGCATCGAGGATCGCCAGGACCGGCGCCAGTTGCTCGAGACCCTCACGGCGGCCGGCTTTCCCTGTGTCGACCTCAGCGATGACGAGCTGGCCAAGCTGCATCTGCGCCACATGGTGGGGGGCCGCCGGCCTCGGGACGCTGCCGCCGCCACCGTGCAGGAACGCCTCTACCGGTTTGAGTTTCCCGAACGTCCCGGGGCGCTGCTTGATTTCGTCAACGCCCTCCATCCGGCCTGGACGATCAGCATCTTTCACTACCGCAACCACGGCTCCGATGTCGGCCGCATCGTCGTGGGGGTCGAGGTGCCTGAAGCCGATGGACGGGCCTGGGAGGCGGTGTTGACCGCCCTCGGCTTCCCCTGGCGGGAGGAAACCGCCAATCCGGCCTATCGACTCTTCCTTGCCTGAGCGGGCCCGCTACCGTTCGGGCCATGGATGCACCTGATCTCTCCCTGCCGGCGCGGCTGGAGGCGATCCTCTACCTCAAGGGCCGCTCTTTGGCGCTGGCGGAGCTGAGCACCCTGGCCCGCTGCAGCCCCGACCAGGCCGAGCTCGGCCTGCTCACCCTCATGGCCGACTACGCGCACCGCGACACCGCCCTCGAGATCCGCCAGGACGCGGCTGGCTACTGCCTGCAGCTGCGGGCCGATCTGGCCGATCTGGTGCACGAGCTGGTGCCGGTCGATCTGGGTACCGCCAGCCTGCGCACCTTGGCCACGGTGGCGCTCAAGGGGCGACTGCTGCAATCTGAACTCGTCGAGCTGCGCGGCAGTGGTGCCTATGACCACATCCGCGAACTGCTGGAACAGGGGTTCATCGAGCGACGACGGCAGAGCGAGGGCCGTTCCTTCTGGATCAGCCTCACGGAGAAGTTCCACCGCACGTTCGCCGTGGGCCAGCCCGGTGCCCTTCAGGCCGCCGCCGCCGACCCTTCTGAATAGAGTCGCAGGGTTGATGCCCGGCTCCGCGCCTCCACCGTTCCATGACCCTGAGTTATCTCTTTTCGGTGCTGGCCCAGACCCTCAGCATCTACAGCCTCATCCTGGTGGTGCGCCTGGTGCTCACCTGGTTCCCGAACCTGCCCTGGGAGAACCCGGTGCTGTCGGCCATCAGTGCCATCTGCGATCCCTACCTCAATGTCTTCCGGGGGCTGATCCCTCCCCTCGGCGGTCTTGACCTCTCGCCGCTGCTGGCCCTGCTGGCCCTGCAGCTGTCCGGAGGCCTGCTGGAGCAGCTGGCGGGGGCGTCGGGGTCATCCCTGGCCGGTTGGTGAATCACCCATCGGCCAGGGCCTGCTCCAGGGGCAGCAGTTCCTGGTCTTCCCTGACCCGCGCCCGCACCGGAGCCCGGAAGCCCCGCGCCCGCAGCTGACCCACCTGCAGGGGGCCTGCAGTGCCCGCCGGCACCGACAACCGCAGGGCCACCTCTGACTCCCCCGGTGGCACGTCGCCGATGGACCCCAGGCGGGTGCGGTTCGGCAGCACCGATTCGCCGCTGGCGTCGACCACCCGCCCGAACATGTCGGTGTCGACCACGGCCTGGCGACCCGGATTCTCGACCGTGGCCCGCAGGGCCCAGCAACTGGCGCCGATGGGCCGCCGCAGGTCGCTCTGGGCGGCGGCATCGGCCGCTGGGCAGGGTTCCAGGCTGATCAGCTTCACCTGCAGGTCCGTCGCCCAGGCGGGGGCTGGGGTCAGCAGGGCCGCCAGGGCCAGGGCGCTCAGTGCTGCCAGCAGCCGTGCCGCGAGGTTTCTGAGCGTCGTCATCGCCGATCCCCCGAGCCACCAAGGACGTTGCGATCGGCCCGGTCGGCCAGCTTGGCCAGGTTGGCGCTGGCGATCTCCTCCAGGCTCAGGCCGAGCTCATGGGCCAGCTGGGCCACGTACCAGAGCACGTCACCCAGTTCCAGGGCGATGGCCTGGCGCCGTTCGGCTGAAAACACGCCGCCGTCGTCCCGCAGCACCTTCTTCACCTTGTCGGCCACCTCCCCTGCCTCCCCGCAGAGCCCCAGGGTCGGATAGAGGGCGTTCCGACCCCGGTCGGGGTAGAGGGCCGTGCGTCCGGCGGCCTGTTGGTAGGCGTTGAGATCCATCGGGCAGGGGGCGAGGTGGTAGCTTCCGCGATGGTTCCGGCTCCGTTGATGGCCCTGCCCGATCTGAAGCGACGCACCAAGATTGTCGCCACCATCGGCCCAGCCACGGAATCGCCGGAGCGGATCCGTGAACTCATCCTGGCCGGCGCCACGACCTTCCGGCTGAACTTCTCCCACGGCGACCACGAAGAACACGCCCAGCGGGCCGCCACCATCCGCCAGGTGGCCCATCAGATGGGGGTGCATGTGGGCATTCTCCAGGATCTGCAGGGTCCCAAGATCCGACTGGGCCGTTTCGCCGACGGTCCCGTCACCCTGACCCAGGGCGCCAGCTTCTCGCTCACCAGCCGAGAGGTGGCCTGCGACCACCAGATCGCCACCGTCACCTATGACCGCCTGGCGGATGAGGTCTCCCCCGGCAGCCGCATCATGCTGGATGACGGCAAGGTGGAGATGGAGGTCGACTGGGTCGACCAGGCCGACCAGACCCTCCACTGCAAGGTCACCGTCGGTGGTGTTCTCTCGAACAACAAGGGGGTCAATTTCCCCGACGTGCAGCTGTCGATCCGTGCCCTCACCGCCAAGGATCGCCATGACCTGGCCTTCGGGCTGCAGCTCGGGGTCGATTGGGTGGCCCTGAGCTTCGTGCGCAACCCGTCCGATCTGCAGGAGATCCGCGAGCTGATCCGCAGCCTCGGTTACGCCACCCCGGTGGTGGCCAAGATTGAGAAATTCGAGGCGATCGATCAGATCGACGCGATCCTGCCCCTCTGCGACGGCGTGATGGTGGCCCGGGGCGACCTTGGTGTCGAGATGCCCGCCGAGGAGGTGCCCCTGCTGCAGAAGGAGCTGATCCGCAAGGCCAACTCGATGGGCATTCCCATCATCACGGCCACCCAGATGCTCGACAGCATGGCCACCAACCCCCGCCCCACCAGGGCCGAGGTGAGCGACGTGGCCAACGCCATCCTGGATGGCACGGATGCCGTGATGCTCTCCAACGAGACCGCCGTGGGCCAGCATCCGGTCGAGGCGGTGGCGACCATGGCGCGCATCGCCCGTCGGATCGAACAGGACTATCCCAACCGTCAGCTGGAGACCCAGCTGGCCAGCACCATCCCCAACGCCATCAGCCAGGCGGTGAGCAGCATCGCCAACCAGCTGGATGCCGCCGCCATCCTTCCCCTCACCAAAAGCGGCGCCACCGCCCGCAACGTCAGCAAGTTCCGCCCCTCGACCCCCATCCTGGCCATCACGGCCGATGTGCAGGTGGCCCGACAGCTGCAGCTGGTGTGGGGGGTGACCCCGCTGCTGATCGGCAACCAGTCGTCCACCAGCCGCACCTTCACCCTGGCCATGGGGGTGGCCCAGCAGGAGGGCCTGCTGCGGGAGGGGGATCTGGTGGTGCAGACCGCCGGAACGCTGACCGGTGTGAGCGGTTCCACGGACCTGGTCAAGGTGGGCATCGTCTCGGCGGTGCTGGGCCGTGGTGTCGGCTTCGGCGCCCGATCGGTCTGCGGCCAGGTGCGTCTGGCCACGTCACCGGAGGAGGCGGCGCGCATCGAACCCGGCGAGATTCTTGTGGTGTCCCAGACGAGTGCCTCCTACCTCGAGGCGATCCGGCGGGCGGGTGGTCTGATCACCGAGGAGCCCGGCAGCCAGAGCCATGCCGCCGTCATTGCCCAGCGCTTGGGCATCCCCGTCATCGTCGGCGTCAGCGATGTCACCCGCGACGTCCGCGATGGCGAGGTGGTGACGCTGGATGTGCGGCAGGGGGTCGTCCACCGCGGCACCCACGTGCTTGATCCCTACAGTGTTGATCCCCTGCGCTGATCGCCCGTGAGCCCCCGCCTGCCGCTGCGGGACACCGTGGGCATGGCGGTCGAGTCGCTGCTCGCCAACCGGCTGCGCACGACCCTGACCATGCTTGGCATCATCATCGGCAACGCCTCGGTGATCACCCTGGTGGGCATCGGCAAGGGGGCCCAGAACCTGGCCGAGAACCAGCTGGGTTCCCTGGGGGCCAATGTGCTGTTCGTGGTTCCGGGAAACAACGACACCCGTCGCCGCGGCATCGACACCCCCAAGACCCTGGTGCTTGAAGATGCCCAGGCCATTGCGGCCCAGGTGCCCAGTGTGCGCCGGGTGGCACCACAGATCACCCTCAGTGAGACCGTGCGGGCCCGCAGCCTGAGCGCCACAGCCACCGTCAACGGAGTCACGGCCGATTTCCTTGCGGTCCGCCGGTTCGAGATGGGTCAGGGCCGGTTCTTCTCGCCGGAAGACCTCCAGGGAGCCCGCCATGTTGCTGTGCTGGGACCTGATCTGGCGCGCCGGTTGCTGCCGGGGGCGTCGCCGCTGGGCCAGGACGTGCGCATCCGCGACCAGACCTTCAGTGTGGTCGGCATCATGGCCTCGAAGGGGGCGTTTCTCGGCCAGAACCAGGACGATGCCGTCTACATCCCCCTCACCACGATGGTCAGCCGCCTCAGCGGCCGCGATCCAACCTACGGAGTTTCGCTGTCGTTCATCAGTGTTGAGGGCCGTGATGCTGATGCCCTCGGGGCGGCCAAATTTCAGATCACCAACCTGTTGCGGCTGCGCCACAAGATTCTTCGGGAAGATGATTTCGCCGTTCGTTCCCAGAAAGATGCCCTGTCGATCGTCGGGACCATCACCGGTGGATTGACGCTGATGCTGGCCGCCATCGGGGCCATTTCTCTGTTGGTGGGAGGCATCGGCATCATGAACATCATGCTGGTGTCGGTGAGTGAACGCACCCAGGAAATCGGCCTGCGCAAGGCCATCGGTGCCCGCAGCGACGATGTGATGTTGCAGTTCCTCATCGAGGCGCTGATGGTCTCCAGCCTGGGGGGACTGGTGGGCAGCCTCATGGGCATGGGTGCGATCGCCCTCGTGGCTGGTTTCACGCCCCTGCCTGCCGCCATCGGTGCCGGCAGTGTCGTCACCACCCTGGTGCTGTCGGGTTCGATCGGCCTGTTCTTCGGAGTGGTGCCGGCCCGCAGAGCCGCCCAGCTCGATCCCATCGTTGCCCTCCGCCGTCTGTGAGCACCCCCCCCCCTGCCTCTCGGTTCGCCGTGGCCCTGGCGCTGCTTGAGCGTGACGGTCTCTGGTTGCTGCAGCTGCGGGACGACGTGGCCGGCATCGTGCACCCCGGCACCTGGGGGCTGTTCGGAGGCCATCTGGATCCGGGCGAGAGCCCTGAGCAGGCCCTGCGCCGCGAGCTGGTCGAGGAGATCGGCTGGACCGCCGGTCCCCTGGAGCCGTGGTTCGACCACCACGATCCCCTGCGCAGTGCCCATTTCTTCCGCGGCCACCTGGGGGTGACGACGGCCGAGCTGCAGTTGATGGAAGGCCAGGACCTCACCCTGGCGTCCCTGCAGGAGCTGGCCAGCGGCCAGGTGCTCAGCCCCCGGCTCGGCCACTGCCGTCCGCTGGCCCCCTCCCTGCAGCTGGCGGTGCGGCGGCTGCAGATGGCGGGGTGATCCCCCGCCGAACCGTGGACCTCGACGACAGACCGGCCGAAAACTCTCCGGGGGGCCCCCAGGGTCTTTACAATCGCGAAACATTTTTCTGCGGCAGAGCCCATGAACCAACGCTGGCGTCTGGTCCTCCTCTGGGCTCTGCCGATCGTGATCGGACTCTTCCTGCTCTGGCAGGTCGTCCTGCGCGGCGGTCCCGGCCAGGTTGTCAGCGGCCCCACCGTGGCTCCCCGCAACAGTGCCGTGGCCCGCATGACCTACGGCCGATTCCTGGATTACGTCGACGCCGGTCGTGTAACGGCCGTTGACATCTTCGATGGTGGACGCAGCGCCGTCGTCGAGGCGGTGGATCCCGATCTCGACAACCGGGTGCAGCGCCTGCGGGTCGACATGCCCGGTGTGGCTCCTGAGCTGATCAGCCGTCTCAAGGAGCAGGGCATCAGCTTCGACATCCATCCCCCTCGCACCGCTCCGCCGGCCCTCGGCCTGCTGGGCAACCTGCTCTTCCCCCTGCTGCTGATCGGTTCGCTGGTCTTTCTGGCCCGACGCTCCTCCTCGATGCCCGGCGGTCCTGGCCAGGCGATGCAGTTTGGCAAAAGCAAAGCCCGCTTCCTGATGGAGGCAGAGACAGGGGTCTGCTTCGCCGATGTTGCCGGTGTTGAAGAGGCGAAAGAAGACCTTCAGGAAGTGGTCACCTTCCTCAAGCAGCCCGAGCGTTTCACCGCTGTCGGCGCAACCATCCCCAGGGGTGTGTTGCTCGTCGGTCCTCCCGGCACCGGTAAAACCCTGCTGGCCAAGGCCATTGCCGGAGAAGCCGGTGTTCCCTTCTTCTCCCTCTCTGGCTCTGAATTTGTCGAGATGTTCGTGGGCGTCGGTGCCAGCCGTGTTCGCGATCTGTTCAAAAGGGCCAAGGAAAATGCCCCCTGCCTCATCTTCATCGATGAGATTGATGCCGTCGGTCGCCAGCGGGGCGCCGGCATTGGTGGAGGCAACGATGAACGTGAGCAGACGTTGAACCAGCTGCTCACGGAGATGGATGGTTTTGAAGGCAACAACGGCATCATCATCATTGCGGCCACAAACCGCCCGGACGTTCTTGATTCAGCTCTGATGCGGCCCGGCCGTTTCGATCGCCAGGTCACGGTCGATGCCCCTGACATCAAGGGTCGCCTGTCGATCCTTCAGGTTCACTCCCGCAACAAGACCCTGGCCGAAGGCGTTTCCCTGGAGGCCATCGCCCGTCGCACCCCTGGCTTCACCGGCGCAGACCTGGCCAACCTGCTCAACGAGGCGGCCATCCTGACGGCCCGTCGCCGCAAACCGGCCACAACCCTGGCCGAAATTGATGATGCCGTTGACCGTGTGATCGCCGGCATGGAGGGGACACCCCTCACCGATGGCCGCAGCAAGCGCCTCATCGCCTACCACGAGGTGGGCCACGCCCTGGTGGGCACATTGGTGCGGGAGCATGACCCCGTCCAGAAGGTGACCCTGATCCCGCGCGGCCAGGCCCAGGGCCTCACCTGGTTCGCTCCTGACGAGGAGCAGATGCTGGTGAGTCGTGCCCAGCTGCGTGCGCGAATCATGGGCGCCCTGGGCGGCAGGGCCGCTGAAGCCATCGTGTTCGGCCATGCCGAGGTCACCACTGGCGCCGCCGGTGACATTCAGCAGGTGGCTGGCCTCGCCCGGCAGATGGTCACGCGCTTCGGCATGAGCGAGCTGGGCCCCATCTCCCTCGAGGCCGGCAATCAGGAAGTCTTTCTGGGAAGAGACCTGATGACCCGCAGCGATGTGTCCGAGTCGATCGCCACACGCATCGATGAGGCTGTCCGCCGGATTGTGGACCGTTGTTATGCAGATACCCTGCGCCTCCTGGAGGATCAACGCCCATGCATGGATCGTCTTGTGGAACTCTTGATCGAGCAGGAGAGCATTGATGGTGACGCGTTCCGCGTGGTGGTGGCCGAATTCACCGAAGTCCCGGAAAAGGAGCGTTTTCGTCCTCTGTTGCCTGCCAACGGCTGAAGTGTGACTACTCTGGGGTCAGCACACCTTCGTTTACCCCGTTCATGCGTGAGCAAGGTTCGTCATCTGAAGATGCCAAGGCATGGGAGGAGGGTACCCGCTCTCCTCTCGAAGCGCATTCAAGCTATCGCGGGGATGACTGGACCCCAGGTCGCTTGGTGTTTCACCAGAATCTTGAGCAGTTCGCCGAACGTGTCGGTCTGATTGTTGCTCTCCAAGGCAATGGAAAGATTTCGCAGGAGGAAGCCTTTGACGAGATACGCCTGATCTGGAGGCAGCTGCAAAACAGTCGAGAATCACTCCTTAGCGAGGAGTGATTGATTTATTCGATCGCATGAATGGGGCGTTGATCGATCACCTTGTCAATCAATCCGTAGGTCACGGCTTCATGGGGGGACATAAAGAAGTCCCGATCCGTGTCGGTCTCGACCCGCTCAAGGGGTTGGCCTGAACGCTGGGCGAGCTCTTCATTCAAGCGTTTCTTTAGAAAGAGAATTTCATCTGCCTGGATGCGGATGTCGCTGGCTTGGCCCCTGGCCCCCCCCAGGGGTTGGTGGATCATGATCCGGGAGTGCAACAGGCTGCTGCGCTTGCCCGGGGCACCGGCCGCCAGCAGAAAAGCTCCCATGCTGGCGGCGAGGCCGACGCAGACGGTCTGCACGTCGGGCTTGACATGCTGCATCGTGTCAAAGATGCCAAGACCGTCGTAGACGGATCCCCCGGGGGAGTTGATGTACAGAAAGATGTCCTTGTCGGGATCCTCAGCTTCCAAAAAGAGAAGCTGGGCCACGATCCGATTCGCTGACTCTGCGGTCACGGGTTCACCCAGAAAGATGATCCGCTCCCGCAGCAGCCGTGAGTAGATGTCGAAAGCCCTCTCGCCACGGCCCGATTCCTCGATGACGATGGGGATCACAGGGTTCGACGTCGCTGGTCGGATCCTACAGACGAATCCAGGGCCCCCGAGCGCTAAGGTCGGCTCCGGTCGAGGAGTGATGGTGGGCGACGTTCAGACGGTGGCGGACAGCAAGCGCCGTTTCTATGCCGGCTACCGGCGGGTGATCCCGGGGCTGTTCCGTCGGGTGGTCGACGAACTGCTGGTGGAGCTGCACCTGCTGCGCCGTCAGCAGGGGTTCCGGCCCGATGCCCTGTTTGCCACAGGCCTCAGCCAGGTCTTCGACAACTTCACCCGGGGTTTTGAGCCGGCTGACCAGCGGGAGGTGCTGCTGACGGCTCTGTGCAGCGCCACCGACCTGGATGCCGCCGACCTGCGTCAGCAGGCCTCCCGGCTGCGGGAGACGATCGGCCAGGTCAGTGAACAGCAGCTGAAGGACTGGCTCGAGCAGCGAGGTGCCGGTGCCCCTGAACCTCTGCAGGCCGTGCTTCACGACGCCGGTCGCCCCGACTTCCACTACTCACGCCTGCATGCAGTGGGCCTGATGGCCATGCTGCAGGACCTCACCGGTGGCGACGACACGGACCCTGAAGCCCTGCGCCGTCGGGCCCGGGAGGTGGGCCTGCAGTTGGGACTTCAGCAGGACAAGCTCGACAAGGACATGGGCCTTTACGTGAGCAACCTGGAGAAGATGGCCCAGGCCGTGGAACTGATGGAAGAGACCGTGGCGGCTGAACGTCGCAAGCGTGAACGGCGACTGGCGGGTCACTCTGACTCCGAGGGTGATCCCGCCGCCGGTGAGAGCCAGCCTGTGAACTGAGCGGCCGCCGCTCCGGCGGTGTCAGGCGTCCAGTCCGCCTGCAGCAGGGGTGAACGGCGCAGGCTCATCGGCAGGGCCTCCGGCAGCAGCTGCAGCCCGTCCAGGGTCCTTGGGGATGCTGTCAGGCGCATGCCCCTGGCCACCGCCACGGGGCCGGTCGCCAATGGGGCTGGATCAGGCCCCCCCCCCAGACTGAACACCACCCCCCGCTCCTCCTGCAGCCAGCCTCCGCGCACCTGGCCTGCGGCATCCACCACCCGGCTGCGGTTCCCCCCATGGACCACCTGCAGGTCATCGGGCAGGTCCCTGGCCAGGGCTGTCAGCAGCGGCGCCAGGCTGCGGGCCGGTGATGCAGCCCCGGCGGCCCTCGGCAGGGCCACCAGGAGCGTCACCCGGTAGGGCGCGTCGGCGCCGTTGGCGGTCACCCTGAGGCGGAAGGGGGAGCCGAGCAGTTGCTCCTGCAGCGCCGCCGACAGGCCGTAGTGCTGACGCAGTTCGCTGAGCAGGGGACCCTGCCTCAGCAGGCTCCCCAGCAGGGGGGCGAGGCTGGTGCCCTCCAGCTCCAGGGGAGCGGCGGGGGCATCGGGCGGGGCCCCGCTGGGGCTGACCGTGGTGGCAGCGCCGACCAGGGGTGGCTGGCTGGTCACCTGCCCTGACCAGGTCAGGCGGCCACCGTGCTGGCCGCCGCTGCCCAGCCTCAGGCATCCTTCCTGCCAGGGCTGCAGCAGGGGCACCAGGGGGCCCGCGAGGCTGGCCAGGGCATCGCTCGACCAGAACAGCGCCGGTGCCGGGCCGTCGACCAGGGGGCAGCGGCGGCGATGACCTGCTGCCAGCGGACGCTGCAGATCAGCCTGCAGGGCCTGCCGCGACAGCGGATCCGCAGCCACGATTGTGTAAGCCCCCCAGCGGAAGCTCTCGCGCACCTGGATGCGGCTGGGGACGTCCCGAAGGATGAGGAACGGCGGCGTGCCGCCGTGGCTGCTCCAGGCCTGGGCCCAGGGAGATGCCGACTGCCGTTGCAGCCGTTCCATCAGGGCCATGGGTAGCCGGTCGCGCCAGATGCGCGGCAACGGACCCCGGCTCCCCGGGGCCGGGAAGGTCTGCAGCAGGGCCAGGGAGGGCAGCATCGGCTGCAGACTGCCGGCCGGTGCGGCTGGGGTGGTCTTCACCAGCCAGATGCCGACCAGGAAGGGCAAGGACGACATCAGCACCGCGAAGGGGCGGTGTCGCCACCCGGTGAGGCGATGGACCGCCGCAGTCATGGGGGCAGATCAGGAACGATGACGACGGCGCCGGTCGCGCCAGTCGACGGCACTGAGATAGATCATGCCGCCGCTGACGCCCACGAGCAGGAGGGCCGCCACGGCGGCCAGCACGGCGTTGAGGGTGAGGTCGCCCGGCACGGCCGTGGTTCAGAAGTTGATGGAACCGTCGCCGTTGCGTCCCCACACCACCATGGCGATCGAGAAGGTGAAGGTCGCCGCGAGGGCGGCCCAGCCGAGGGTGATCAGCACGGCGGTTGGATGAATGGATGGCACGACTGTACCGAAGGATCGCCAGCGACGGACCAGAATGGATGCGAACAGCGGAGTGCCGGTGACCAGCAGCTCTCCCCAGGCCAGCCCGTCGGGGGCCACCGTTCTCGATCGAGCGCCCTATCCCAACTATCGGGTCGTCGTCCTCAATGACGACGTCAACACGTTTCAGCACGTCGTCGACTGTCTGGTGAAGTACATCCCGGCGATGACGCCCGACCGGGCCTGGTCCCTGGCCCAGCGCATCGACGGTGAGGGCAGCGCCGTGGTGTGGGTGGGCCCCCAGGAGCAGGCCGAGCTCTATCACATGCAGCTGGGGGGCGAAGGGTTGACCATGGCTCCCCTGCAGCGGGACTGATCCCGCCGATGGGCCGCCTGGTCGTCACCCACAGCACCTACCTGGAGGGGCTCATCCCCCTGCTCAGGCGGCTGGCGGCGGATCCCGCCATCGACACCGTCACGCCGGCGGTGATCGCTCGTGTGCGCGGCCGCAGCGAGGGTCTGCGGCTGCGGATTTCGGCACCGATCCGCGGAGGCCACAAGCTGGTGGCCCGCAGGGGGGGCAGCGTTCAGGAGGTGTTCGTGGTCACGGAGCTCAGCCGTGAAGCACTCCAGACCCGCCTTGAGGGTCTGGTCTGATGGGATCAGAGGGGTGGACCGCTGTGCCGTGCGCCCCGCAGTCTTCGACCTGGTGGAACCAGAAGGGAGGAGAAAGCGGGGCTTCATTTCCGGCTTCAGGGCCGGCTTACGTCACCGTCGCGACACCCCTCCCACGTCGAAAAGGGAGTCAGATCAGAACACTGGGCAAGGGCAGACACCAACACGGCAGTCCGAGGTCGAGTGTAGGGCTGAAGTCAGGGCAGAGGCCAGATGGCCCTCACCTCGGCCAGGCGCTCCATGGCCTCCCTGCGCCGCAGGATCGGGTCCCTGGCCCCGAGCAACAGGGTGATGTGCCCGAGCTTGCGCCCGGGTCGTGCGCCGCGTTTGCCGTACCAGTGGAGGTGGGCATCCGGCAGTCGCGCCAACCGCGCCCGCTCGCTCTCGTGGCCCTGGTCAGCGCTGTCGATGCCCACCAGGTTGACCATGAGGGCGCCGGGCACCAGCAGCGCCGTGGGGCCGGCGGGTCGGCCCGCCAGCAGCAGCAGCTGCTGCTGGAACTGGCTGGTGCGGCAGGCCTCGATGCTGTAGTGGGCTGAATTGTGGGTGCGTGGCGCCACCTCGTTGATCTGCAGTCCCCGGGGGGAGAGGAAGAACTCGATCGCCAGCACCCCCACGTAATCGAGGGCCGTCACCAGGGAAGCGGCCACCGCCTGGGCCCGGGCCCAGACCGCCTGGGGCACGTGGGCCGGTGCCAGCACCCAGTCGCAGATCTGCCGGTGCTGGTGGGTCTCGACCAGCGGGAAGAGGGTGACCGTGCCCTGGGCATCGCGGGCCACGGTCAGGGCCAGTTCCCGCTCGAAGGGCACCAGTTCCTCCAGGATCCAGTCGCGGGGATCGACCCGCATCAGCAGCGCCTCCAGCGAGGCCCGGTGCTGAAGGCGCTCGGTGCCGCGGCCGTCGTAACCCCCGCAGGTGGCCTTGGCCATGAGCGGCAGTTCCAGGGGACCTGGATCACCGCCGTCACCGACCACCTCGGCCAGGTCCCGCCAGCGGGGACAGGGAAGAAGCAGTTCCTCCAGCAGTTGCCGTTGCCGGCGTTTGTCCACCAGCCGGGCCATCACGGCGGCTCCTGGCTGGAACTGCACACCCTGGTCCTCGAGGTTCCGCAGGGCGGCCAGATCGACCCATTCGTTCTCAAAGGCGATGCGGTCGCACCGTGCCGCCAGTCGGGCCAGGGCCTCGGGATCGGCCGAAGCGCCGATCACCGCCCCACCGGCGGCGGCGACGGCAGGATCCGCGGGGTCGGCGGCCAGCAACTCCAGGGACAGCCCGAGGCCATGGGACGCCTCCACCAGCATGGCCGCCAGCTGACCGCTGCCGACGATCCCGAGCCGCTCCAAGCCTGCGCTGCCGCTACGACGTCAATCGTGACAGCTGCCCGGTCCCGCGCAGCAGCTGCTGCACCACCCCGAGGGCCAGCACCAGCAGAAAGAGGGCCAGGCCGGCGGTGCAGGCGTAGCTGATCTCCAATTCCTGAAAGGCCAGGTCGTAGACGTAGTACACGACTGTGCGGGTGGCATCGGCGGGTCCCCCCTGGGTCATCAAAAAGACCTCTTCGAAGGTCTTGGTGGCGGCGATCGCCGACATCACCGCCACCAGCACCACGTAGGGCATCAGCAGCGGCAGGGTGATGTCGAGGTGTCGGCGCCAGCCACGGCTGCCGTCGAGCTCGGCCGCCTCGTAGAGATCGCCGGGGATGCCCTGAAGGCCCCCCAGAAAGATCACCATGTAGTAGCCGAGCCCCTTCCAGAGGGTCACCAGCATCACCGCCGGCAGGGCCAGGCGTGGATCCGTGAGGAAGCCGAGGGGGGGCAGGCTGCCGCCGCTGAGGCTGGCCAGCCAGCCATTGATCAGTCCGTTCTCGGCATAGAGCCAGCGGAAGGCGATGGCGGCCACCACGATCGACACGAGCACTGGCGTGTAGAGCGCACCACGGATCCAGTGGATGCCCGGCAGGGCCCGGTTCACCAGCAGCGCCAGCAGCAGGGACCCCAGCACGATCGGCGGCACCACGCCACAGAGGTAGAGGGCGGTGGTGATCAGCACCCGCCGGAACAGGGGGTCCTCCAGCAGTCGGCGGGCATTGGCCAGGCCGATGAAGACCGGCGGTGCCGACAGATCCAGCCCGGTGCGGGTCACGCTGAGTCCGAGGGCCATCAGGGCCGGGGCCAGCACCGTGAGCAGCAGGATCAGCAGGGCCGGCGCCAGGAACAGCCAGGGCAGCAGGCGGGATCGCAACACGGTGGGTTCGGCAGGACCGCGTGCATTGTGCGTGACCCGGGGCCTCGCCATACATTCGGTGGGTCTGCCCGCCGTCGACCCCCGTTGTGATCGAGACCTCTCCTGCCCTCACCACCGTGCCGGTGGAGCTGGGGGCGAAGGCCTACCCGGTGCGCATCGGCCCCGGGGCCCTGGATCAGCTGGGGGACGAGATCCTGGCCCGTGGGTTCGCCCGCGGCGTGCGGGTGCTGGTGGTCACCAATCCCGATATCGACGGTCCCTACGGCGATCGGGTGCTGCACGCCCTTGAACGGGCGGGCTTTCGCAGTGAGCGGCTCGTGCTCGAGGCCGGCGAAGACCAGAAGACTCTGGCCACGGTCAGCCGCATCCATCAGGCGGCCTACGACCATCAGCTCGAGCGCGGGTCGCTGATCGTCGCCCTCGGCGGGGGCGTGGTGGGGGACATGGCAGGCTTTGCGGCGGCCACCTGGTTGCGCGGCATCGCCGTGGTGCAGGTGCCCACCACCCTGCTGGCCATGGTCGATGCCGCCATCGGCGGCAAGACGGGCGTCAACCACCCCGGCGGCAAGAACCTGATCGGCGCCTTCCATCAGCCTTCGCTGGTGCTGGTCGATCCCACGACCCTCACCACCCTGCCGCCGCGGGAGCTGCAGGCCGGCATGGCGGAGGTGATCAAGTACGGGGTGATTGCCGATCCGGTGCTGTTCGACGCCCTTGAGCGTCAGGGAGATCTGGCCAGCCTTGAAGCCCTTGGCCCGGCCCTGCTGGGTCAGATCCTGCGCCGTTCGGCCATGGCCAAAGCCCGGGTGGTGGCGGCCGACGAGCGGGAGGGCAGCCTGCGGGCAATCCTCAACTACGGCCACACCCTCGGCCATGTGGTGGAGACCCTGACGGGCTATCGCCGTTTTCTGCATGGCGAGGCGGTGGCGATCGGGATGGTCGCCGCCGGCATCCTCAGCCGGGAGCTGGGTCTGTGGAGTGCCGCCGAGGAGGAGCGTCAGCGGCAGCTGCTTGCCCGGGCGGGCCTGCCCCTGGAGGCCCCGCCCCTGGAGCCGGAGGCGGTGCAGGAGTGCCTGCTGCGTGACAAGAAAGTGCGCGATGGCCGTGTCCGCTTCGTGCTGCCCACCCGGATCGGTGCGGTCGAGCTGCGGGATGACGTTCCCCTCGCCCTGGCCCAGACGGCGCTCATGCAGACCATCCCGGCCAGATCCTGAGCCCACCGCCCCCCAGGGCCTCCGCAGGTTCGGTCTGCAGCAGCATCCAGTGAAACCCCCCCAGCAGGTGGGGGTCCACCAGCCGCAGCAGTTCCTCCCGCCGCTGCAGCCGTGTTGCCAGCGAACCGGCATCGGCGCCGGAGAGGGCCGAAAGTTCCCCGGCCAGCCCCAGGCCCAGCAGCGCTTCCCCCTGCAGGGCCGAACCATGCCAGTGCCAGCCGCTCCGACCGGCGGCCAGGGCCATGGCATCGAGGCACACATGGGCGCTCAGATCCTGCCGGCCAGGGTCGTGCAGCAGCGCCGCACCGGCCTGCTGCCCCTGCACCGCCAGCAGGGTGCCGCCATCCCGCCAGGGGGCGTAAAGCTGGCGCGCCGTCAGGGCGTAGTCGATCGCCAGCAGCCAGCCCCGTTCCAGCCCCCGTCGCATGCGCCGCAGGCAGGGGGCCAGGGCCGGGCACCATTCGCTGGTCCATCCCAGGGGCCGGCCACCACCGTCGGCCGGCAGGCCCAGGGCGGCGAGCTGCAGCAGCAGGCTGGCGGGCAGGGGCGGGCCAACCACCTCGTGCGGTCGGCCGTCGCCATCGAGGGTCACCTGCAGCCGCCGCCAGCCGTCGGATGCCAGCTGGAACCGCTCCACCGGCAGGGCATCGAAGAGTTCGTTCGCCAGCACCACCCCCCGGCGGGGGCCGCCAGTCCCTTCTGCCAGGGGCCAGCCGGCGGCGGCCAGCCGCTGCCGCTGGCGATGGCGCAGGGCAGGGCTGGCTTCCTCCAGCACCAGCTCGAGCCGGTCCAGCCAGGGGGGATCGAGCTGCTGCAGGGCAGCGCGCAGCTGGACCGCCAGGTCCCCTTCGCCCGGCCCCCATTCGATCAGGGCCAGGCTGCCGGAGCCATGGGCCGCGAGCCGGTCGAACAGCGGCACCAGCTGGCGGGCGAGCAGTTCGGCAAAAGCGGAGCCAAGGGCCGGTGAGGTGACGAAGTCGCCCTGGGGGCCGAAGCGCACGTGGCCAGCGCCGTAGTAGCCGTGCTCCGGGTCCTGCAGAAGCCAGTGCAACAGCTGGGGCCAGCCCACCGGCCGCCCCCGCCGTTGCAGGCGCTGGATCAGCCAGCGGTCGGTGGCGGCGGTGGTCACGGGCGCATCGTGAATCGGTGACAATGCATCCTTGCGTTTCCTACCCGCCGTCCATGGTGCGTCGCCTGCTGGTGCTCACGGCTCTCGTGCTGGGGTTGCAGGCCCTCTGGCCGACGGCCGCCATGGCTTACGACAACCCCGATCTGCTGCCGGACCATCCGACGCCCGTGATCGATCTGGCGCGGGCCCTCACCGATCCCCAGCGGAGCCAGCTGGAGGGCCAGCTGCAGGATTTCGAAGACCGCAGCGGCTGGAAGCTGCGGGTGCTGACCCAGTACGACCGCACCCCCGGCAAGGCCGTGCGTGACTTCTGGCAGCTGGATGAACGCAGCCTGCTGCTGGTGGCCGATCCCCGCGGGGGCAATCTGCTGAATTTCAACGTCGGCGATGCCCTCTTCGCCCTGATGCCCCGCACCTACTGGGTCGAACTGCAGACCCGCTACGGCAATCAGTATTACGTCCGCGAGCATGGGGAGGACGGGGCGATCCTGGCGGCCCTGGGGGCGGTGGAGACCTGCCTGGAACGGGGGGGATGCCAGGTGGTTCCCGGTCTGCCGCAGGAGCAGTGGCTGCTGACCCTCTGCAGCTCGATCCTGGGGGGACTGATCGTTGGCGTGGTGGCGTACCCGCGCCAGCCTGATCGGGTCATCGCCTGGGGCTGGGTGCTGCTGCTGTCACCCCTGTGGCTGATGCTGTTCGGGGTGTTCGGGGTCGCACCCGTGGTGACCCGCACCCATGAGTGGCTGCCGCTGGCCCGCAATGCCCTTGGGTTTGTCGTCAGCGCCCTCGGGGCTTACTTGCTTGCCCAGTGGCGCCTGTTTCCCCGGGAACAAGGGAATGGTGGAGCATGAACAATCGGGTGATCTGAAGGAGGTTCAGTTGTCCTGAACGCCTTTCAGGGCACAGTCGAGACTGCCGTCCTGGCAGCTGGAGTCAGTCACCTTGGCCAGCGGCAGCCGATTGCGCAGCCGCACGAGGTTGGCTTGGTAAAAGCGTTGCAGTTCTTCGAGACGCCGGACCGGCTGGCCGTAGTAGCTGCTGCCCCGAAGGGTGGGAAACGAGGCCCACTCGGGGGCCAGCAGGGCTGCCAGTTCGGCATTGAGCTCGCCACGGTCGGCGAGGGGGAGGGCCCCCCGGCGGGCGATCAGATACAGAGCAGCCTGATCCTGCACCTGCGGACCGAAACCCACGAGGTTCATGGCCCGGGTGACGAGACCCCAGGTGGCGGGCATGAACTGGTAAGCACCGGCGGCGGCGCTGGCGTAGCCGGAGGTGTAGTTGACCCGATCGGGATGACGCTCAAGGCTCGACATCAGCCCACCGCCGAACATCACGCGATAGCCGAGGTCAGTGCCTTCTTTCCAGGTGCCTTCGGCGTAGCGGATGGTGTTGAGCAGGGCCTGACGCTCGGGGGTGATGGCGAAATAGCGGGGCATGGCGGGGAACCCCGGGAAGGTGAGCCGGGGGAGGCTCAGCTGAGCCACCGAATGCTCGTCCACACGGATGGGTTGGCTTGCATCAGCCTTGGGCTGTTCGCTGGCACGGACCGGCAGGCCAGCTGAGGCAGCGAGGAGCAAGCCGCCGCAGAAGGC
>CAZWFG010000021.1:0-19674 GCA_964632245.1 uncultured Synechococcus sp.
CAGACCGCGTTCAGCTGCGGTTGCTGGCTGAGCACAGTCAACAGCTTTTGCTTCCTGGCCGCAGGGATCTCTGGAATCATGAAGCCTCCAATTGTTTTCGCTGCTGGTGAGTCGTCTGCAACTTTTGAAAACAACCAAGATGGCTGTCACCGATGTGGGCAGCGATTGCATCGGCAGTGGCACGGTTGTAAGTGTGGCTGGTCAGATTACGATCCTGAATCATCAGCATCCAGACCTCACCGTCATCGAGCCCAGCTAGGCCAGCTCAAACGTGTATTCGAAAGCCTTGATCAACCCTTGCTGTTCACGTGCGTTGAGCGGTGGCGGCTCAAAAAACTGCTCCAGCTGCTCCAAGGCCCGGTTGTAATTTACATACCGCTGTTGCCAGCGCACATCGGGCTCAGCCACGACCCACAAGGCTGGTGGGCGGGTTCTCCATCGACCCCACCACCGGGAACCCCTTGAGGCGCAGATACGCCTCCTTCTTGGCCTCATCACGGTCAGCGGCCACCATTTCACTCACCAGTTCCTCGAGGGTGGTGGTGGGGGTCCAGCCCAGCTTCTCGCGGGCCTTGGTGGGGTCCCCCAGCAGCGTCTCCACCTCGGCTGGGCGGAAGTAACGCGGATCGATGCGCACCACAACCTCGTTGGTGCCCCGGCGCACCCCGTGCTCTTCGACGCCACTGCCCTGCCAATCGATGCCACCCCAGCCCAGCGCCTCGGCGGTGAGCTCAATGAACCGCCGCACGCTCTCCTGCCGGCCCGTGGCGATCACGAAGTCTTCGGGCTGCTCCTGCTGCAGCATGCGCCACTGCATCTCGACGTAATCGCGGGCGTGGCCCCAGTCGCGCAGCGAATCGAGGTTGCCCATGAACAGGCAGTCATCCAGGCCGGCATCGATGCGGGCCAGGCCGCGAGTAATCTTGCGGGTCACAAAGGTTTCACCCCGCCGTGGGCTCTCGTGGTTGAAGAGGATGCCGTTGCAGCAATACATCCCGTAGCTTTCGCGGTAGTTGACCGTGATCCAGTAGCCGTACAGCTTGGCGACGCCATAGGGGCTGCGGGGATAGAAGGGTGTCGTCTCTTTCTGCGGAATCTCTTGCACCAGGCCGTAGAGCTCACTGGTGCTGGCTTGATAGATGCGCGTTTTCTGCATCAGCCCCAGCAGCCGCACCGCCTCGAGAATGCGCAAGGTGCCCAGGGCATCGCAGTCGGCCGTGTATTCGGGGCTTTCAAAACTCACCGCCACATGGCTCTGGGCGCCGAGGTTGTAGATCTCATCAGGCTGAATCTGCTGGATGATACGGATCAGATTGCTGCTGTCGGTGAGATCGCCGTAGTGCAGCACCAGCCGCGGATCGCTCTCGTGCGGATCCTGATACAGATGGTCGATGCGGGTGGTGTTGAAACTGCTGGCCCGTCTCTTAAGGCCGTGCACCTCGTAGCCCTTCTCCAGCAGTAGTTCCGCCAGGTAGCTACCGTCCTGGCCGGTGACGCCGGTGATCAGGGCGACGCGGCCGTGGGTGCAGCTGACCATCGCAGGTGACTCATCGTAAGTCGCGGGAGTGTACAACCAGAACCCATCCGGGGGATGCTGGATCGCGCACCGCCCTGCGGCGATCCGCCCTGCTTTCGTCACCACCCTCAAGCCCCCGGGCGGTGCCTGGTGGCCAGCCCAGGCCAATGCCCTGCAGCAGCTGCAGGCCATCGCGCCGGCCGCGCCGCGCCTGGTGTTCGGTGGCGGCGAAGACGTGGCCACCCTCTGCCGGCGTTTCGGGGCCGATCACCACTGGCCCGGGGAGGCCGGGCTGCCGCGCCTCGATGCCCTGCTGGCCACCGCTCGCCAGGCCTGCCCAGGGGCCAGCCACCTCATCTACCTGAACGGCGACATCCTGCTGCTGCCGTCGTTTCTGACCGTGCTGGCCGAGGTGGCGGCCGGCCACGACAGCTTTCTGCTCACCTCCCGGCGCATCAACATCCCGCCACCGGGGGACCTGGGGAGCCTCGACACGGTTCAGCTGGAACGCGTGCTGGACCAGCTGGCCCACCGCAGCGGCAGCCTCGGTGGCATCGGGGCCCTTGACGTCTTCGCCTTTCCGGCCGCGGCATTCACCGCTGTGCCACCGCTGGTGATCGGCCGAGCCGGCTGGGACAACTGGCTTGTGGGGGAGGCCCGCCGCCTTGGCCTGCCGGTGGTGAACGCCAGCGGAGCCGCCGGGCTGCTGCACCAGAACCACAGCTATGAGCACCTGCCTGCCGGTGAACGTTCGATCGTGGGCGATGAGCTGGCCCTGGTGAACCGGCAGCACCTGGCCAGCGTCGAACCAGGCAACGTGCGCAGCGCCAGCCATTGGTGGCCCCGCTGCCGCGAACCTGGGCGGCAGCTTGTGGCCACCAGCAGCAGCGACGGTCCGCCCGCTGACGCCTGGTACAGCTGGTGCCTGCCGCCTGGGGCCACGGTCACCCCCGACCGGCTGGGCTGGCTCAGCGACGCCCTTGAGCCCCTGGCCGGATCCGCCGATCTGGTGCTGCTGGGTGCCGGCAGCCGTCGCTTCGCCCATCTGGCCCCCGGCGACTACGGCCTTAACGGCCTGCATCCCTGGCTGCTGCCGCTGCTCTGGGATGGCCTGCCGCCAGGCGCCGTGGTCGTGAACAGCCGCCTTCTCGCCGACCTGCGCCCGTCACCACAGCTCGATCAGGCCGGTCCCTGGCCCCCCCAGGCCCGCTGGCTCGACCGTCTGCTGCAATTGGCGGCCCGCGGTGCCTGGTTCGCCACCCTGCCCGACCTGCCACCGGCACCGCCACCGCCCCCCTGGCCCCAGGAGCGGCGGGCCCACTGGGAAGGGCAACTGCTGCGACGGCTGGCCAGCTGCCCCTGGCGACCCGCCTGGTGGGACACCGGCCTGCGCCATCAACCCCCTCCCCTCAGTGACCAGCGGCTCTCCCCGCCGGCAGCCATGGCGTCAGCCCTGGCCCGGCCGTGGGAACAGGGCCACCCGGACGCCATGGCCGCCTGGCGTGCCGCCTGGCCCCATCCGGCTGAACTACGACGGCGCTGGGGGTGGTGATTGGTGTTTCCGACTGCCAGCTGAATGGCCAATCACGTTGGTCAATCACGACGGGCTCAACATCAGACAGCGCGCGAACACTCCAGCCGCGGCAATGTGTTGACGATGACATATCACGAGCTTTATTATGGAAAAAAATTTCATGGCACACCCATTACCTTTCCCAGGGCTGCCCAGGCTGTTTACAACACACATTCAACATAAGCTTCAAAGCTATCAGTTGGTCGATGCCCTGATCATGGATCTGCATCGTTCCATTGACGACGCAACACATTCGGCCATGGCACTGGACCTGGCCCGCTCCATCTTTAACATTCAGCACATTGATCGGCTCCACGGTCCGCAATGGGTCAACGGTGAACAATTCCTGGTCACTTACACATCTTGCCTATTCAACGGTTCAATTCTTGATCTCTCTGCCGACCCCTTCGGGTTCCGCAATGTTCCGCCAGACCTCGCTGGCCCCTGGGTGCTTGAACCCCTTGCCGGACCCAACACCGCATGCCTCAAACCACAGGCAGCGACAAACTTCAGCCCTGAACAGCGTCGCTTCATCCTGCTTTGGTATAACAACCACTCCCAACGATCTGATGTCTGTCTCTACATTTTTGACCTTGAGCAAAACCGTGTATATGCGCTTCCCACCTACGACTTCTGGATCTACCAAGATCTGCTTCATATTTTTCAACTGACCTTACCCATGCCGCTCTGGACAGATTCCAACGCCAGGGCAAACCACTTCAGATCCCTGCCGAAAGCGGATCAGCTCGCCCATCTGCCCGCACCATGCCCCATCCACTTCGGCCATTACCTGCAAAACAACCTGGCCCATCTTTCTCGACTCGAAGACCTGGGGGTGCTTGCCTCTGTGAACCATGTGTTCAGAACCCAGACCTTTGACTACTTTCTGCCCGAAGAAGAGAAGCTCTTTCTGGCAGAATCAACCCGTAAAAAGATCAGCATTGTCGCCGACAATCAAGAGGCTATCAAAGTCTGCCAGGCCAGCAATCACGCCATCCTGGTCAGCAAAAGCTCTTCTTTCGGCAGTGGCCTCTCCAGCCATTTCCGCCTTGCCGTCCCGGCCCTTCCTGCCGACCAAGACACACCCATCATGGTTTGCGTTGGTGTCCGCGGTGGCACACGCATGTGCCTCAATCTGGTGGATTTTGCCGTGACATTTGCAGCCGAAATCAACAGACTTTCAGGTCGGCCTGTTCATCTGGTCATTGATGGAATGAGTCGCTCCGCACTCAACGACAAAGACACCACAGCAGGATTGTCCACCACCCACGAGCAGGCGCTTGCCAGTGAAATCATCGACAAGGCTTCAGCCCATGATGGGGTTACAGCCTCATCCATTGTAGGCTTGTCAACATTTCAGCAGCTCGCGCAGATTCGCCAATGCTCACTGGCACTAAGCGGCTTTGGAACCCAGTATTTTAAATACATGTATCTCTGCAACCTGCCCACCATTGTCCACGGCTTTAAAGAGCCTGACGATTACCTGAACGTCGGCATCACTCCAGTTCATTTATTCCTGGGCCAAGACTGCGTGGCATCCATTGAGAAAACCTCTGATGCCATGCGGAACCATTATCGCCTCAAAATCGCTTTGAGCACGGCAAAATCAGTGCACTTTGCCGAGCAGATCGGCGCACTCTCCGCGACGTTCACACACCACTGACAGCGACAGCAGTCATTTCCCTGAACCGGTCAAGCCGGAACTCAGGCTCATACAAGCCCTGCAGCGGCACCGCGGCCGCGAGATCAGCCAGGAGATCTGCAAATAGCGTCGTTCTTGCAAGAGAGGGAGTGAGATACACGCGATCTTCAGCAAGATCAAACAGAAACAACTGCATATTTCCACCAGTGGGATGAAGCCGACGCCAGCGCAGAACCCAACGAGTCTGGTCCTGCTCTGCCGTTGGGTAAAGCACGGCGGTGTCTGCTAAACCTGCCGCGCGAATGACCACAGATTCACAGAAAACTTCGGGCAGATTGTTCAGCAGCAATGGCTGATCCCCCAGGTCGATCATCGCTCTGCTGTCGATGCAATGCCTGAAATGTGCCACCAACTCGGCATACGGCATAGCCAACGGATCGTCGGCCATGAAGCTCACCTGAGCAAACCCAAAGACAGCCTGCACCAGTGCCGCCTGGATCGGCTCCAGCTCAGTGCCTGGCACATACCATGGCAATCCCTCAACCAGGGCATGCATCACATCCAGATGATGCATCTCCTTAAAGAGATAGCTCCGGAAAAACCGCCTGACGTTGCCAAAAGCAGGAGCAACCACGACTTAGATACTTCATTGATGGATGCATCATAGTTCTATTCTGTGCAGATTCGTCCGCCACGAACCAGCCTCACATTGGCGTTGGGGTTAACTGGGAGGAGGTTGTCTGCCGAACCTTTGATGCGTAGTGCCTCCGCCGACGCCACCAGCTTTCTCGCCGCCGCCGCCACCCCAGACGGCGCCATCACCCTGGCGGTGTTCGCCGTTGCCATTGTGCTGTTCGTGACCGGTTGGCTGGCGCCCGAGGTCACGGGACTGCTGGCAGCGGCCCTGCTGGTGGCCTTCAAGGTGCTCAAACCCGACGAGGCAGTGCAGGGCTTCGGTGCGCCGGCGCTCATCACCCTGATGGGCCTCTTCGCCCTCTCGGCGGGGCTGTTCCGCAGCGGTGGCGTCGACCGGCTGCGGGCCCTGATCGGCTCCGATGCCATCCGCAGCCCCCGCCGCATGATCGCCCTGCTGGTGGGGGTGGTGGGCCCCATCTCGGGGTTCATCCCCAACACCCCGATCGTGGCGACCCTGCTGCCGGTGCTCGAAAACTGGTGCCAGCGGCGCGGCATCTCGCCCTCGCGGGTGATGCTGCCGATGTCGTTTGCCGTCGTGCTGGGCGGCACCCTCACCCTGCTGGGCACCTCCACCAACCTGCTGGCCAGCGACGTGAGCCGCCAGCTGGGCTTCGGCTCCATCGACCTGTTCGACTTCACCGCCATCGGCCTGCCCATCTGGTTGCTGGGGGGCCTGTATCTGGTCGCCGTCTCCGACCGGCTGCTGCCCGACCGCGGCCTCACCGGTGATGACCTGCTGGCCGACCTCACCAGCGGGGGCTACTTCACCGATGTGCTCATCCCCGAGGGCTCCGAACTGGTGGGTCAGTCGCTGCATCGCAGCCGCCTGCAGCGCCGCTTTGACGTCGACGTGCTCGAGCTGCACCGGGGTGAACAAAGCTTCACGGCGCCCCTCGCCGACCTGCCCCTCCAGGCCGGCGACCGGCTGCTGCTGCGCTGCCAGCGCCAGGACCTGCTGCGGCTGCAGCAGGAACGCACCGTCACCCTGGCGCCGATGTCTGACCGGGAAGCCGATCTCGAGGAGCTGAACAGCGGCACCCAGCGCCTGGTCGAGGTGCTGCTGCCCAGCGGCTCAAGCATCGCCGGCTCCTCTGTGCGCGAACTGCGCTTCCGCCAGCGCTACAACGCCACCCTTCTGGCCGTGCGTCGCGGCCGCCAGGTGCTGCGCGACCTGCTGGGCAAGGTGGTGCTGCAGGCCGGCGATGTGCTGCTGCTGCAGGCGCCGATCGATGCCCTGCGGGGCCTGCAGGACAGCAGCGACCTGGTGCTGCTCGATGAACTGGAAAAGGACCTGCCCACCACCAACCGCAAGGGGATCGCTCTGGCGGTGGCGGTGCTGGTGATCGTGCTGCCGATGTTCAAGATCATCAACCTGATGGCCGCCGTGCTGCTGGGGGTGGTGGTGATGGTGGCCAGCGGCTGCCTGCGGCCCGGCGAACTGCAGCGGGCGATCCGCTGGGACGTGATCCTGCTGCTGGGGTCACTGTCGTGCTTCAGCGTGGCGATGCAGAGCACCGGCCTGGCCAAGGGGCTGGCCCTTGACCTGCTCCATTCCCTGCAGGGCTGGCCGGCCTATGGCGTGCTGGTGGTGGTGTTCCTGCTGGCGCAGCTGTTCACCGAAACCCTCAGCAACGGCGCCACGGTGGTGCTGCTCACCCCCATCGCCACCGAACTGGCCCAGGGGCTTTCCCTGCCGCCCATGGCCTTCATCTTCGCCATCCTCTTCGCCGCCAGCCAGAGCTTCCTCACCCCCATCGGCTATCAGTGCAACCTGATGGTGATGGGCCCCGGCCGCTACCGCTTTCTCGACATGACCCGCTACGGCGCCCCCCTCACCTTCGGCCTCACCCTGCTGGCCCCCTGGCTCATCTGCCGGCATTTCGGGCTCTGACCGGCATCTTGCGGGTATGGCCACCGCCCTGGTGCTGCGCAGCAATCTCGAACCCACCGGCGGCCAGCGGGTGCTGCGGCAATGGTTCGACCACATCAACGGCCATCCCCACTGGCGCTGCCAGCTGTTCGTGACCCCGGAGGCCCCCTGGCCCCATGACACCCCCTGGGCAGAGCCAGGGGGACCGGAGGCCCTGGTGAACGGGCCACCGCACGATGTCGATCTGCTGCTGCTGGAAGGCCTCACCGACTGGCCACTGCTGCCGCCGCTGCTGCGACGAGCCCCCAGCCCGCCCCGGGTGCACCTGATCCAGCACCTGCGCCATGCCGACCCGGCCGACGACCGCCATGCCTTTCTGCGCCTTCCCGCAATCCGGGTGGCGGTGAGTGACCCGGTGGCCGCAGCCCTGGAGGCCAGCGGCCGCTGCTGCGGACCGGTGCTCACCATTCCCGCCGGCCTGGCCCTGCCACCGCCGGCACTGGACTGGGATCCGCAGGCGCCGGTGCTGGTGCTGGGCCTCAAGGCGCCAGAGCTGGCCATGGCCCTCGGCAGGCGGCTCACCGCCGCGGCGGTGCCCCACCGTCTGCTGCTCGGCCCCCTGCCCCAGCCAGAGTTCCATGCGGCGATCGCCGCCGCGGGCCTGGTGGTGGCCCTGCCCATGGCCGCCGGTGAAGGTCTGTTTCTGCCGGCCCTCGAGACCCTCGCCCTGGGCCGCCCTCTGGTGGTGCCGGATGCCGGCGGTAACCGCGCCTTCTGCCGACCGGGGAACAACTGTCTGCAGCCCGCCGCCGAAGCCGACGCCCTGGCCGTCGCTGTGGAAAGCCTGCGGGCTGATCCGATGCGGGCAGCCTCCCTCGGAGCCGCCGGGCCCGCCACGGCTGCACTCTTCAGCCTGGCGGCCGAGCGCCGGGCCGTGCACCGGCTGCTGGATCAGTTGTCGCAGCTCTGGACCGAGGTCTCTTCCTGTCGGAACAGGCAGTAGCGCAGCCGTTCGTGGAAAGCTGCATGGCCAGGGTCATCGAGCAGGGCCTCGGCGAAATGGGCCATGGCCGCCACGGGTCCCTGCTCCCGCAGGAGCCTGTCGCCCAGGGCCAGCAACGGCAGCCGATGGATCCGCAGCAGCAGTTCGGCCCCGAGGATCCAGGCCTGCATCTGCGGCAGGGGCCGCAGCCCCTCGGCGTCCACGCTGGCCCATAGGCGCTGGCCCAGCAGGTCTTCGGGCCTGCCCAGCGCCTCGATCGGCACCACGAAGCCACAGAACAGGGGCAGACCCACGGCCTCCAGGTCGGCCCTGGGGTGTCGGCAAGGGGCCGCCACCGGCGGTCCATCAGCAGCCCAGAGCCACACCGTGTCGCTGTCGAGGCACCAGCCCCGCAGCTCGGGCCGATCAGGAGCCAAGCCGTCGAAATGACCTCGCTCGGCGCTGGCCACAACACCTGGAAACGCTGAGGAGAACACAGATTGCTTTGTGGTCCACGGCTTAAGGTTCGCCCAGGACAGGGGGCATGGTTTGCATGGTGTCGATCACCTCACTGAAGCTGTTCCGAGAAGAAGACGACCTGATGGTGGCCTTGTTCGGCGAGCCTTCGGCCCTCCCCGACGGCTGGCTTGAAAATCTTCCTGCTTCCGCCGTGTTCACGGCTTCTCCCGAATGCCTGCCGCTTGAACAGCACCTGAGCCTGGCCGAGGCCGCCGCCCTGGTGCCGCTGCTGCCCCGCTTTCAGCCCGCTTCCCCCCAGCGACACGCCATGGCCCCTTCTGCCACCCCCCCCCAGCTGCTCTCCACCGTGCTGCGCACGGCCCACCTGCTGGCGGCCCAGCTCCCTGCTGAGGCACTGCGGCCCCTGGCCGACCACTGTCTTGCCGCTGGTCGCAGCGACCTGGCCCTGCCTCTGCTCGACGCCCTGGCCGCCGATCCCGCCGCGCGGTTGGCGGCAGCCCGCTGCCGCTGCGAACTGGGGCAGACCGTTGCAGCCCGAGCCGATCTGCAGGCCCTGGTGACCAGCCCCGACCTGGCTGATCGGCCGGATCTGCTGGCGGAAGCCCTCGGCCGGCTGGCCTGGCTCGACCTTGAGGCCGGTGACAGCGGCGCTGCGCGGCACCAGCTCGAACAGCTTCAGAGTCTCCCCCCCGAGCCCGCCACCCTGGCCGACCGCGATCGGCTCGCCCGGGTGCTGGCCACCCTCGAATGGCTGCAGCAGGCGCCGCCCGAAGCCCTCGGCAGCAGCCGCGACCTGCGCCCGGAGGTGGACCTGGTGCTGGCCCTCGACACCGTGCAGCAGACCCCATGCGGCACGGTGCTGAATCTTGAAGGCTGGCGCCTGGATCCCGCTGGGAGCATTGCCGACCTGGTGTTGCTGCAGGGCGGTTCGGCCCGACGGCTGCCACTCGAATCTCTTCAACCCAGGCAACGTCCCGATCTGGCCGAGATGCTCCAGCAGGCCGGCCTGCCGCCCGATGTCCCCGCCGGCTTCCGGCTGGCAGTGGCTCTGGGGGTTGAAGAAGCCCAGTCTCCGCCCGCCGATGGGCTGGCGGCCCTGTTCGTGCTGCTGCACAGCGGCCATCAGTTCTGCCTGCGCCAGGCGGTGCACCCCATTCCCCTCGACGCCCAGTCCCTGGCCCTGCCTCTGACCGAACCCAACCCGTGACCATGCTCTCGACCGATCCATCAACGCTGTCAGAGATCCGCGGGCGGGCGTGGCGAGCCCTTCAGGGAGGCGAATACGAACTGGCGCTGGATCTGTTTCGTCAACTGCGCCTGCAGGACCCGGGAGACGAAGGGGTGATCGTGGCCCTGGCCCGCTGCCTGCGTCGCATGGGCCGTGGTCACGAGGCCACGGCGCTGCTCGACCTGCAGCTTCAGCAGTCTCCCGAATCCTGCATGATCCAGCTGTCCCGGATCGAAGGAGAAGCCGAGGCCGGCCGGTGGCAGCGGGTCCTGCGCGAACTCGTACCCCTGCTGGTGGCCAGTCCTGAGGATGAAGGCATACGGGACCATCTGCATCGGGCTGCCGCCAGGTTGCTGCCGGCCGATGCCTGGTCAGCCGATCTTCCCAATGACGCGTTGCTGCAGCGGCTGCAACCCTGGCTTCCCCAGCGCTGGCTGCTGATCTGCGGCCTGCCTGACGGCGGGCCGACAGCAGTGGCCCAGACCCTGCAGAACGTCGGCGGGCGGTTGGCGTCCTCCCCGCCGAAGGTGGATCCGGGCCTGGCCCTGCAGCCACAGGAGCGAGCCCTGCCCCATCTGGCCGCCGGATTGACCGCTGCCTTCGGTGCCGCCGATGCGGACACCATTGCCGTGCTGCCCGATGCCGACACCCTGGTTCCCCTGTCCCTCTGGTCTGGACTGGCCGACCGGCGGGGACTTGATGCCACCGTGGTGCTGGTCAGCCTCCATCCACTGCTCTCCCTGCCGCTTCTGCAGCAACAGCTGGGGATCGACGCCGACGCTGCTCTCGTGCTGTGGTTGCAGCGGCAACTGGAGGTTGAACGCTGCAGCCGCGGGATGCCCAGGCTGCGCCTGGACGCTGATCTCCTGCGCCGGGACCCAGCCGCCGCCCTCGCTCCGCTGCAGGGCCTGTTTCCCAGCAGCAACACCACGGTCAACGTTCCAGCCTGGAACCCGCTGGTCCCTCGACCCGGGCAGGAGCGGATCGATGACGCCAGGCTGCTGCTGGCCCTTGACCTGCACGAGGCGCTGCTTGACCCCGACGAGGACCGCTGCCGGGCCGCCACCGACCTGGTGGCCGAGGCCTGGCAGGCCCTCACCCCGCAGCCGACCCTGCAGGTGACCGAGAGCTGTGCGGACCCCGTCGGCATCACCTACTCGATGACCTACTGGGGATACCTGCACCACAGCCTCTCCCTGCTGGCAGGGGGATTGGATCTGCCGGACCACCATCGGCGGACGCTGGTGGAACAGCCCCGTGCGTTCGGTCGGGAACACGATTCCGCCCTGGCCAGCGGTCGTCACACCTTCATCATTCCCTTCAACGCCAAGGATCTGGTCGAAACCTGGTTCCTTGACCTCAGCCCAGGGCAGTGCCGTGCACTGGCGGAGGGGCGCCTGCGGCTGTTCCTCGACGGCAGCAACGAGCTCGGCGATGACGAGCTGGTGGGAGGGCTGATTGCCCTCCTGCAACGGCGGGGGGTGAAGCCGGACCCATCGGCCCTGCATCTCGTCTGCCAGAACCGGTGCCTCAGCGGAGCTGGTTGGTTCACGGTGCTCCCCCACGACTACTACCTGGTGCGTTCCTGGCAGGCCCTGCGTGATCAGCTGCCCTTGCAGCTGCGCCAGACCCTTGCCGAACGTGATCTGCTGCAGACGCCTGCTCAGCTGCTCTGTCTCAACGCAACCCCTCGGCCGCTGCGGGTCGGCACCCTGCTGGCCCTGCTCGACAGCGGCCTCTGGTCCCCAGAACAACGTCCCCGCGAGCACCGCATCTCCTTCGGGGGATTCGACTATCCCAAGGATCCGGTGCGCAACCTCGCGGGTCTGACCGCCCTGCTGCAGAGCGAAGGCTTCCCGGCGGCAGCGGACGGTCTCGAGCGTCTGGCGCAACTGGGCCCCCTGCGGGTGGATGGCTTCAGCAGCACGGGCAACGAGCTGAGCGACTGCATCGACGCAGACTGCTGGCTCGACACTCGCCTGGCCCTGGTCACGGAAACAGAGTGCCGCGCCAACGCTTCCCGGATTACCGAAAAGACGTTCAAGGCCCTGGCCCTGGGCCATCCCACCGTGGTGGTGGGCAACCCCGGCAGCCTCGTCCTGGCACGCAGCCTGGGCTTCGACACCTATGACGACGCCATCGATCCCTCCTACGACGCCATCGACCGCCTCGGGGATCGCTGCCGTGCAGCCGTCGCCACTGCTGCCCAGCTGCTGGACCGTCTCCCCCGGGAGGCAGCCCTGCGCAACACCCTCCGCCGCGCCGCCGATCACAACCGCGCCTGGGCTTACGACGGCTTTCAGATGCACTACGCCCGCAGCCACAGCCGTGCGATCGTCGATCGCATGCTGTGGCGGGAGGACACCGCTTGACCGAGGTCACACCAGCCACGGCGGTGCTCGCCCAGAGGCTCAACACCTCGGCAGCGGCAGCCGCCAACAGCGATGACCTTGAACTTGCCGTGCTGCTGTATCGCCAGGCGCTGGTGCAGATGCCCGTGCATCAGGGCCTCTACCCAGCCCTGGCGCGGGTGCTGCGCAGGCTTGGACGCATGGACGAAGCCAACAGCCTGATCCTTCGCCACCTCAACGATGCGCCCGATTCTCTGCCCGGCTGGATCGGTCTGGCCGAAGGCCAGCGGGATCAGGGCCGCTGGCAGGCGAGCCTTGCGACCTTCAGCCACGCTCTCACCCTCGATCCCGACCACGTCGGCCTGCACCGGGCCATCGCCCATGCGGCAGAAAGACTCCTCCCGGCAGCCGACCCGGCCCTGGGGCTGCCGACACCAGAGAAACTGCATGCTCTGCTGCCCGGCCTTCCCCAGCGGCTGCTGCTGGTGCTGGGCATGCATCGCAGCGGCACCTCGGCCCTGGCGGGCCTGTTGGCCGGCGATGGGGTGCGGCTGCCCGCCAGCTCCCCCCCCGCCGACCCCTTCAATCCCCGGGGCTACTGGGAACCCATTGAGCTGGTGGGCTGCCACAACACCCTGCTGGAGGAGGCGGGCAGCCGCTGGGACGCTCCGCGCCACAGCCCCCTTTCCCCTTCACCGACCCGCCTGCAACAACTGACGCTGGCCCTGCAGGCCGACTTTCCTGCCACGGAAGCGGACGCCGTGGCTTTGATCAAAGATCCACGCCAGTGCCGCCTGCAACCACTGTGGAACACCCTCATCGCCCAGCGGGGACTCGACGCCGGAGTGGTGCTGCTCCATCGCCATCCGCTGGCGGTGGCCCGCTCGCTGCAGCGCCGCGACGGTCTGCCGGCCGACAGGTCACTGCTGCTCTGGCTGCAGCATCTACTTGAGGCCGAACGCCACAGCCGCCATCTGCCCCGGCTGCGCTGCAGCTACACCCAGCTGCTGGCCTCCCCCGGGGCCGTGGTGCAGGCCTGCCGCAACCTGGTGCCTGGCCTGGGGCCCCTCAATTCCCAGTCCCTGGCCGAACTGAGCCAGCGGGTGGACCCCAGCCTGGACCACAGCGAGACATCCCTGGCCGAGGCTGGCCCCACTGAACCCGAGCTGCTGGCCCTGGCCCTGGAGGTGCAGGCCGCTCTGGCCGATCCCGACGAAGGCCGCTGCAGGGCGATGTGCGACCAGGCCAGCCTGCAGCTGGAGTTGCGGCTGCAGGCGGCCAGCGACCAGCTTGGGGAGAGGGAGACCGCACAGCTGTTCTGGTGCGCTGCCGGGGAAAGCTTCCGCGAAGCCTGTTCGCGTCGGGTGGGTTACGGCCTCCACCGCGGTGTCGTGCAGGCCGAACTCCCTCTGCCGACGGGCGTTGGCCCCCTGGCCGCCGTGCGGTTGGATCCGGGCGAGCAGCCAGGGCTCATCCGGTTTCTGCAGCTGACCTGCCGCAGCAGCAGCGGAGAGGAGCTGTGGCGCTGGACTGCCGACAGCGGCACACCACTCCCCTGCCAACCAGCCACCCCCGGCAGCCGTCTGCTGCAACCGTCAGAAGGCCCGGCGCTTCTGCTGGCCCAGGATGCCGACCCGGCCGTGCTGCTTGAGCTGCCCCCAGCCGTGCTCACAGCCCTGGCCGGCGGCGGCGTCGGCTTCGCCGTGCGCTGGGAGCCCATCGGCCCCGACCTGGGCCAGCTGCTGGCGGCCCTGCCTTGACACGCCTGACCCTGCTGCTGCCCTGGACCGCGGCCGGCGGCAGCGGCTCTGCCCGCGCCACCGCAGCCGCAGTGGCCGAACGGGCCCCCTGGCTCGAGGCCCATCCGGTCGAAGTGGAGCCCCTCGCCCCGGGCACAGCCCCGCTCGCCCTGGCCGGCCTCACCGCCGCCGGGGCCGGCAGCACCCTGATGTGGTCGGGCCCCGCGGTCCTCGACCCCTGCCATCTGCATGCCGAACTGCTGCTCTGGCGGCCAGGCCCGGCGGCCCTGGGTGTGGCGGCACCGGCCGATCTGCCCTGGGCGGTGCTGCAACGGCAGCTGGCCCTGCCCGCCTGGGAGGGCGGCACGGCTCCTGGACTTGACCTGGCGCTGCTTTGGGCCCCGGATGCCTCGGCCCTGGCGGCCCTCTGGCGCGACACCGCAACGCTCATCAGGCCGCTGCTGGCCGAGCACGACACCGCGAAGCTGCTGACCGCAGCCTTCGCGCTCACCCTGCAGCGCCTGGCCCCCCAGCGCCGCCTCGACCCAGGCAGCTGCCAGCTGCCCCGGGGCCTGGCGCCAACCCTGCCCCAACCCCTGCCCCCCCTCACCCTTTCGCAGGCGATCTGGGAATCTGACCAGCCCTCCGAGGCTCTCTTCGCCCTGGCCGAAGCGGCGCTCACCCACGAGCCACCATCACTGGCTGCCATGGCCCAGGCGGTCGAGGCTGCCGCGATGCTGCGCCAGCCGCCGCTGCTGACGGGCCTCTGGCAACGGCTCGATGACCTCCCTCCCAGTCCCTACATCTTTGGTCTGCGGCTGCGTCTCTGGCTCGCCAGTGGCAGGAGCCTGCCCTGGCCCGACTGGGCCGGCGGCGGCGACCCCCTGGCCCTGCCCGCCACCCTGCCCGAAGCCGATCGGCTGCTGCTGGCCCAGGCCGTGCAAGCGGGCCATCTGCAGCACCGGGGCCTGCTGGGGGCGGTGTTCGAGACGCTGCCGCCGGAGCAGCGCCGCCTGCACCGCCTCCGCAACCCCAACAACAGCCCCGCCGGCCCCCTGGCCGGATTGGCGCCACGGCTGAACCAGCTCAGCCCGGACCAGCAGGTCGCCCTGAAGCGCTGTTACGCCACGGCGCCCCCCAGCCTGCGCCGCCCGGCCTTTCCCTGGTACAGCGCCGAAGCTGCGGAGCCAAAGCAGGTCGAAGGCCTCATCGACCGGATCGCCGCCGCCCTCGCCTCAGGCACGGGCTTCAGTGTTCTGCGGCTGGGGGATGGTGAGGCCCTGTTCCTTGATGGGCGTCGCCCCTGCCTGGGGGGCGCCACCACCAACGGCACGACCAGCCCCGACCTGGTGAGCACCAACGGTCTGCTGCCTCTAGACCTGCACGAAGGTCTGCAGCAGCGGTTCCTTGAAGCGGTCGAGGCCGCCTCCGTCATCGGCATTCCAGACCTCGGCCAGTGCCTCGATGGACCTGAGCACTACGGGCTGGTGGCGGCAACCCTGGCCAGACTGCTGCCCGGCCGTCGCCTCGAGACCCTGACCGCGCGGCTGCTGCCCGGCGGCAGCCACCTGCATCTGTTTCTTCTGGCCGCCGGCGCCTTTGAACGCCCCCCCTTTCTGAAGGTGCATGGGGTGATCGGACCGGAGCTGCCGGCGGGCCTCGCCGGCAGCTGCCGCTGGCAGTCGATCCCTGGCGAGAAGGGCAAGCACCAGCTGTCAACAGGACCGGCCCACTACCCGCAGGTGTACGACGAGACGCTGGCCTGGATCGCGCGCGAGGCCGGCCCCGGCCGCCTGTTTCTGGTGGGGGCGGGCCTGCTCGGCAAGATCTACGGGCAGGCGATTCAGCAACGCGGTGGTGTGGCCGTCGATGTGGGATCGGTGCTCGACCTCTGCAGCGGCAGCGGAGTCACCCGCGGCGAAAGCCGCCTGCAGCCGTATCTGCTGCCCATGGCCGCGCGCGCCTTCCGTCAGCCCGGCTGACCAACGGTCACATGGGTCGGCATGGGCTTCAGCAGCGCCAGGGGGCTCTGCAGGCCCTCACGATCCCGCAGCAGACCGGCCACGGTGAGGTTCTGCAGGCACACCTGATTGCGGCCGGTGTCGGCATAGGTCAACCGCAGCACGCCGTCGGGCCAGGGCTGTGAGCGGCCCAGCCACTGCAGCAGGGTCTCCTCGATACCGAGACCAAACACCCGACAACTCAGCACCAGCTGCCGCACCTGGGCCGGTTCCACCAGCGCAACGGCCACGATGCCGTAGGGGGTGTGCACATCGGTGGCCTCAAAGCCCCACAGCTGCCCGCCAGCCTGCAGCGCCGCCGCCAGGCCCTCGTGGGTCCAGCGCTCGCCGGTGGTGTTGAACTGGTTGGTCTTGTTGAGCAGTTCCAGACAGCGGCTGAAGGTGTCGGAGCGGCCATCGACCACCCGCAGGGGCTGCAGACGCAGCTGCAACTGCGCCAGGAAGGTCGCCCGGTCGAGGGTCTGCCGCTGCTGCTCCCGCTGCAGCTGCCCTTCCACCATTGAGGCCCTCTGGGCCGATTCGCGGCTGAGGCCGGCGGGCTGCAGCTCGGCCGACCAGAGCAGGATGCGGCGCAGCAGATGGGGATCAGCACCGATCACCCGCATCGACGGATAGGCCGCCTGCATCGCCTGCCGCTCGACGGGGTTGTCGTCGATGAACAGCACATTCTGCGGCAGCAGGTTGGTGGTCGCCAGCACCTCCTGCATGTTGGTGGGCTTGTCGGTCCAGTTGATGCGCAGCACCGAGAACAACTCGGGGGGGATGAGGCTCGACCAGCGCGTCATCACCATGGCCGGGTCGTTCTTGCTGATCACCGCCAGCAGAATCCCCCGTTGCCGCAGAAAGGCCAGGGCCTCGGCGTAGCCGTTGGGCCAGCCGTCGCTGAAGGTGGGGCGTTCCCACTCACCGCTCACCCCCCGCCAGAGGGTGTCGTCGAGGTCGGTGACCACCAGCTTGATGGCGTCGTGGCCCCGCACCGTGCGGTAGCTGGCCCGCAGTTCGTGCAGGCATTCGAGCACGAACTCGTAGGCCTTCGATTCGAACTTGCTCAGCTGCGGCGGCACCGGCTCCAGACGGTTGCCGTCCTGGGGATCATCGGTGGCGGCATACACCGCATTGTGGGTGCTGATCCACATCGCCTCATCGAGGATGTAGCGCTTGCCCAGCGAGGCGGCGATGGCATCAACGTCGAGGATGTAGGCGTTGGGATAATCAGCCAGAATCTGCACCAACGCCCGGTTCAGCTCTTCAAAGAAATAGACGAGGTTGCGATGATCATTGCGCGGCAGCAACCGCCCCAGGGGGTTGACCGTGGGCACGAAGAAGTTGGCAAAGAACGTCAGCAGACCGTGCTCACGGTTGTACCGCATCAGTTCGGCGACGATCAGCCGCAGCCGCTCCACCGCCGTGGCATGCAGGGCCTGCCAGTCCTGGGGCCGGTCCTGGCTCAGCAGCAGGTGCTCGCCATCGCGCCAGAACGCCCGGGTGGAGGTCTGGATCAGCTGGAAGTCGTAGGCCTCGGCCGGCTGCGGCGGCTGATCGGGCAGGGGCTGCAGATTGTTGAGGGCAATCCAGTCGGCGCTGGTGCCCGGCCACTGGTGCTCGATGTTCTCGGGCAGGGCCGCCACAAGGCAACTGCCGATCACCAGCACACGGCGGGGGTGGGTCGGAGTCACCTCCAGATCTAAGGGGACCCGGAACCCCGGACCGGTGAGCATCGCGGCAGTAACTCGTAAGCGTTCAGCGGAGTGTAACGGTTGCAGCCAGCGCCGAGCCGCGCGGCGGGCGGCCCACAGATGATCTTGCAGATTTTGCATCATTCGCCTCGCCAAGAAGCTTCAGATCACGGGGCTGGTTACATTCACAGCTCCCACGCCCAACCCGTGCTCGACCTGCTCCATCTGCACGGGTTCAAGTGCGCCGGCACCACCCTCATCTGGGCCCTGCAGCGGCACTACGGCGACGCCCTCGGCTACGTCGAAAGCCCCGACAGCGGCAGCCGCCTGCCCTGGCAGTGGCTCGCCGCCGTTCTGCCCCAGCGGCCCTTCAGGGCCGTCACCTCGCACCTCATCACCCTGCCGCCGGTCGGCCAGCTGGCCCGGCTCAAGGTGGCCTTCGTGCGCGATCCCATCGCCCGCCTGGCCTCGGCCTACCGCTTCCAGCGCGACCTGCAGCAGCCGCGGCCCGACTGGCTCGAGGGCCTCAGCTTTGAGGGGTACCTCGAGCAGCTGGTGCGGTCGTCCCTGTCCAACTACCAGACGCGCCACCTCTCCCCCCAGGATCCGGCCGACTGGCAGCTGCGCAACGGCTGGGGCGCCCGCCCCGAACTGATCGACCTTGAACGGCCCGACCTGTTCGTGGGCGTGGTCGAGCGCTACGACGATTCGCTGATCGTGCTCGAAGCCCTGCTCGAGGCCCAGGGCACCCCCCTCGACCTGGCCTACGCCTTCGCCCGCAACACCACCGAGTCAAGCGACCAGGACCGGGCCGATGAGGAGGCCCTGCGGGGCAACGGCGACCTGTTCATGACCGAACTCGACCGCAGCCTGCTGCGCCGCACCAGCGAGCGCCTCGACCGCCACCTGGCGGCCCTCGACGACCTCGACGGTCGGCGCCGGGCGTTCCAGCAGCGCTGCGCCCGGCTCGCCGCCGACCCGCCCGACCCCACCTTGCGGGGCCAGGCCGACTGGCACTACCTCAACCAGGAGGGCTGGGTCGAAGTGAGACAATGAGCCGCAGTCTGCGCCGCCTGCGCCATGAGCCCCCGCCGCGGCATCATCCTGGCCGGCGGTTCCGGCACCCGCCTGCACCCCATCACCCAGTCCACCAGCAAGCAGCTGCTGCCGGTGTACGACAAGCCGATGATCTATTACCCCCTCAGCACATTGATGCTGGCGGGCATCCGCGAGATCCTGGTGATCTCGACCCCCCACGACCTGCCCCGCTTCCGCGAGCTGCTGGGGGACGGCAGCGCCTGGGGGCTCAGCCTCAGCTATGCCGAGCAGCCCAGCCCCGACGGCCTGGCCCAGGCCTTTCTGATCGGCGACCGCTTTCTTGACGGCCATCCCGCCGCCCTGGTGCTGGGCGACAACCTCTTCTATGGCCACGACCTGGTGGCGGGCCTCGACGGCGCCACCGGACGGGCCGCCGGGGCCACGGTCTTCGCCTACCGCGTCGCCGACCCCGAGCGCTACGGCGTCGTCGGCTTCGATGACGATCTGCGGGTGGTGTCGCTCGAAGAGAAACCCCAGCGGCCGGCCTCCAACTACGCCGTGACCGGCCTGTACTTCTACGACGAACGGGTGGTCGAGCTGGCCCGCCAGGTGCGGCCCTCGGCCCGGGGCGAGCTCGAGATCACCGACCTCAACCGCCTGTATCTGGCCGAGGGTCAGCTGCACGTGGAACTGCTGGGCCGCGGCATGGCCTGGCTCGACACCGGCACCTGCGATTCGCTGCACGAGGCCGGCAGCTACATCCGCACCCTCGAAAAGCGCCAGGGCCTCAAGATCGGCTGCCCCGAAGAGGTGGCCTGGCGCCAGGGCTGGATCGACGACCGCCAGCTGCTGGCCCTGGCGG
>CAZWFG010000022.1:0-19673 GCA_964632245.1 uncultured Synechococcus sp.
CCTCGGTGAACAATGTGTTGGTCAACGCCATAGGGAGCCCACCGTGGATGGGAAACATCTGCTTATTGAGATCTTAAGAAAATCTGTACCCAGTCCTGATGGTGTTTCGGTTGATGCTGGCTGAGAGCCTCCTTTGAAGGGTTAAGCCCAGGCCAAAATCCGATGATCAATTGGCGTAGGTGTCGCCGTTTGAGTTGCCTGGCAGTCAGGAAAGACCGCAAGATGCAGGCAATCGGGAAGGCTGTGGCGCCGCAATGTTGGATTCATAGAAGAACAAATCCTCTCCGGATGAAATGTTCTCCGGTTATTTCACGCTCGGAATGGGCGACAGATTTTCTGAATTCCTGGAGGTCAACTCCCAGGACTGATCCCCTATTCGGGCAACCCTGTCATGCCGCGAAAGGGATCAGCCAAATAGACAGCCATAGAGTCTATAACTTTTTTTAAGAATAAAGTCCCTTGGGGCTGGCCTCTGTGTCCGCTGTCACCTTCTCAATCGGTGAACTCCCCCAGCGGATCCATTGCCCCTGATCCTAGACCCAGGCGACGCAGCACGCGGGCTTGGGCCGCTGGCATCTGGCCGGGGCTGTAGGCCGCCGGCCTGTCGGGTGGCACCAGATCCCGCAGGGCTTCCCAGACGTAGGGGCTGCCATAGACCGCCAGGCCGGCCAGCCGATCCTGCGCCACCAGTGCACGCACCAGCCCGGGCCATTCGGCGGCGGCCGCCGCCGAGCCCCGAAAGGGGTTGCCGCGCACGAACAGCTGCAGCAGCACCGGCCCGTCCGGCAGCCGTGCCGGCTCCAGCGGCGGGCTCTGGCCATCCACCACCACCGTGCGCAGACCTGCCTCCAGCGGCTGCACCAAGGCCGGGGCCGTCAGCGGCAGGAAGGGGCAGCTGAGGCTGTTGTCGATGCGGAGCAGGTTCACCCCCGGTCCCTGCCATCGCCGCGGCGCCCCCTGGCCCTGCAGGGACAGGTCCAGCAGGTTCTCCGCCAGGGTGCGGTCGGCCGGCTCCATCAGGCCGTCAAGGGCCTCCGCCACCGTCAGCGTCGACTCCCGGCAGCTCGCCAGGGCCTGCCGTCGCCGCTCCAGGCTGCGCTCCAGGCGGTCAGCGGGCCAGCGTCCCTCGGCATCGCCCCGCTCCAGTGCCTCCAGGGCCGCCTCCACATCCGCCGGCATCAGCAGCAGATCTGCGCCGGCCTCAAAGGCCATGGCTGCCGCCTCGCCCGGGCCATGGTGGGCGGCGATCGCCTCCATCACCAGGGCATCGGTGACCACCAGCCCGTCGAACCCCAGCTCCTGCCGCAGCAACCCCGTCAGCACCGCCGGTGACAGGGTGGCCGGACGCTCGCCATCCAGGGCCGGCAGCTGCAGGTGGGCGGTCATGACGCTGGCCACCCCGGCGGCGATGGCGGCCTGGAAGGGGGGCAGCTCCACCGCCTCCAGCCGCGCCCGGTCATGGCCCAGCAGCGGCAGGGCCAGATGCGAGTCGTCCTGGGTGTCGCCATGGCCGGGGAAATGCTTGGCGCACCCCAGCACGCCCTCGGCCTGCAGCCCCGTCACGAAGGCGCTGGCCAGGGCGGCGGCCGCCGGCGGATCCTGCCCCCAGGCCCGCACATTGATCACCGGGTTGGCGGGGTTGTTGTTGACGTCGCAGACCGGGGCCAGCACCCAGTTGAGCCCCAGCAGCCGCGCTTCGCGGCCCGTGCAGTGGCCATAGGCCCGCGCCAGTGCCTCGGCCCGGGCCGGCTCCCGGTGCCAGAGGCCATCCAGGGCCAGGGGAGGGGCAAGCCAGCTGGCCCCCTCGAACCGTTGGCCCACGCCTTCTTCCACATCGGCGCAGAGCAGCAGGGGATGCTGCGCCCACCCCTGCAGCTGTCGGCAGCGCAGGGCAAGGTCGGCGGCGCTCCCCCCCAGCAGAATCACCCCGCCGACCCCCTCCTGGCCGAGCCAGCGCTGCAGATCGGCATTGGTGGCTTCCCAGCGGGGGTAGCGCCGCTGGCCGTCGGCGGCGAAGCCGCTGGCGCGCACCACGATCAGTTCGGCGTACTGGCGGCGCCGGTTCACGGCTCCCCGTCCCCATCGTCACTGCCCGGAGGCACCGGGCCCCGCCGCTCCCGTTCCTGCTCGAGGTTGCTGAGCAGCGACAGCACCGCCACCCCTTCGGCGAGCCCCCGGTCCTGCTGGATCACCAGCTCGGGGGTGCGGCGCAGGTTCAGCCGCCGTCCCAGTTCCCCCCGCAGCCAGGGGGTGGCCGACTGCAGCCCGGCCATCACCTGCTTCTGGTCAGCGTCGCTGCCGAACACGCTCACCAGCACCTTGCAGTGCTGCAGGTCGCCCGCCACATCCACGTGGGTGATGCTCACCATCCCCTGACCCACCCGCTCGTCCCTCAGGCCATTGGTCAGCAGGTCGGCCATCTCCCGCCGGATCAGGGCGGCCACCCGTTCCACCCGTCGTCCCTGCGCCATGGCTAGGTCAGCGGTTCCGGAGTCACCATCGCATGCAGCACCAAGCCAAGGGTGAGCAGGCCGCTCACGGCGGCCCCGGCCAGGGCCACGGCCGTGACGGGGTTGCGGGTCCGGGCCAGCAGCGGCTCAAGCACCGACCCCATCACGCCGAGGCCGAAGGCGATCAGGTATCGCGGGTAGCGCGTCACATTGATGAAGAAGTCGCGCATCGGCTGACGGCATCGGACGGTGGCTGCTGGCTACTCTGCCGCCAGCAGCGCCGCCGTGAACCTCCGATGGAACTCTTCCAGTTCCGCCATTCCGCCTTCTGCGAGAAGGTGCGACTGATCCTGGCGGCCAAGGGTCAGGCCTACGACGTGCAGGAGGTGACTCCAGGCCTCGGCCAGCTTGAACTGTTCCGGCTGTCCGGCCAGCGGCAGGTGCCATTGCTGCGCGATGGCGACGAGATCATCGCCGATTCGACTGCCATTGCGCTGCACCTGGAGCGCCGCTTCCCCGATCCGCCGCTGCTGCCGGCCGACCCGGCCGAGCGCGCCCAGGTGCGCCTGCTTGAGGACTGGGCAGACACCGCCCTGGCCGGCGGCGCCAGGCTGGCCCTGCTGCAGGCTGCTGCCGAAGACGGTGCCCTGCGGTCGGCCCTGCTGCCGATGGCCACCCCCGATCCCCTGCGGCAGCTGTTCGGGGCGGTGCCTGCTGACCTCTTCAGCGGTCTCACCCCGCTGTTGCGGCCTGAACGGTTGCAGTTGATCCAGGCCCTCGAGCAGCTTGTCGCCCTCTTGGCTGTGCGGCCCTACCTGGTGGGTGACCGTCCCACCCTTGCCGATCTCGCCGTCGCCGCCCAGCTGTACCTGCTGCGCTTTCCGGCCGTGGCCGGCGTCGACCTGGCGGCCCGCGGTGTGGCCGGCATCGCGGACCAGCCGGCATTTGAGCCCCTCTTCCGCTGGCGCGACGAGCTCTACCGCACCGTCGGTCGGCGGGCCGAGGCACCGTCCGCCGAACCCGTCACGATCACAGTCGACTGAGGCGCCGGTTCAGCGGAAACGCACCTCCAGCCGGCGACCGCTGACCCTGGCGCCACAGGGTTCCAGGGGCTGCAGTTCCGCCGGCAGGGCCAGCAGCCGTCGCTGGCTGCCCACCTGCAGCTGCAGATGACGACCGATCCGCCGCAGCTGCAGCTGTTCCTTGCGCAGCCCCGGCAGCAGCAGGGCCAGCACCGTTTCGTCCCCCTCCCGCCGCAGCAGGCGCATCGCCTCTCCGGTCCAGGGGTGGTCCAGCCACGCCGTCAGCCCCTGCCCATCGCCCACGTGCACCAGGCCCGGCGCCAGCCGTTCCGACCACACGGCCTCCAGCAGCGGATCCGGCGGCCCCTGCAGCCAGAGGCGGCTCAGCTGCACCCCCGCCAGATGGACACCGGTGATCCGCTGGTCCAGCAAGGGATCACCCGCCAGGTCTGCTGCCTGCACCAGTTGCAGTTCGCAGCGCTGGGGATCCTCTAGGCGTCGTTCCAGATCCTCCAGTTGCTGCCGCAGGCCTGCCGGCAGCCGCAGGCCATCGGCCGCCGGCAGACGCAGGTCCAGCAGCGACTCCAGGCCGGCCACGGTCTGCCGCAGGCCTGCCAGGCGTCCCAGCAGCGGGTCGTAGAGGCGTTCCAGCAGTTCCGGTGCTGAACTCAGACCCGACAGCAGCCGGCGGGCGGCGGCGGTGGCCGGCAGCAGCACCACCAGTCGCCGGGCCTGGCAGCGAACGATCCGGTCGTTCAGCTCCAGGGCCAGCAGCACCTCCTCCAGCCCGGGCAGCAGCGGCAGCCGGTCGGCGGCCCGTGGGAACTCCAGCAGATCCAGCCAGGGGCCCAGTCCTGGCAGCAGGGCCTGCCAGCGGGCTTCCAGGGCCGCCAGCAGATCAAACCGGCCGGCATCCGTCAGCAGGTCCTCGCCGGAGGCATCGAGCAGGTCGTCGTCCGGGCCGGCCTGGGCGAGGGCCAGTCGGCGGCGGGCGAGGGGATCATCCCCGCTGATCAGCAGCAGTCGCATCGGTCATGGCCGGCGTTTCCCCACTCTGGGGGAGGGGAACCAGCACCAGCGTGGCGGCGTGGCTCGAGCTGGCGGCCACCCGCAGCCCCGCCTCCGGCGATGGATAGACGGCCTGGCGCTGCAGGCCGCTGATGGTTCCGTCCGCCAGATGCTCGTAGCGGCTGAGGGTCTCCACCCGGCTCAGCCTTGGCGGTTGCCCTGGCCGGTGCAGCACCTGCAGGCTCAGTTCGTCGGCGAGGAACAGGTCCGGGGCGGGCGTCCCGCTGCGCCGCCCCACCACACGGCTGTCGAGCAGCCCATCGTCGGCCAGCCGGGCCAGCTGGCGGTTGGGATCGGTGGGATCGTCCTGCACCGCCAGCAGCTGCTCCCCCAGCACCGCACGGCCGACGGCGAAGGCATTGGCGGCCCGTTCCCCCACCACGGTGCCGTCGCTGCGGCTGCGGAAGCGGACGGTGTAGCGCTGCCCCTCACTGTCGTGCGCCTCCCACTGGCCGGCGAACCAGGCGGGGTAAAGCAGATCCCCACCCCGTGGCCGTTGCAGCGGCGCCGGCAGGCGCCAGGCGGGCCATTGCTCCAGCCGCACGACCAGGGCATCGTCCGCCGCCGCCGCTGCGGCCCCGGGCCAGGCCAGCAGCAGCGCCACAATGACGATCAACCAGCGGCGTGCCATGTCAGATCCCCTGCTCAGGGAACTCGATCATTACGTGGTGCTCGAACCGGCCGCGGCCGAACGCATCCTCGATGCGGCGGCCACCGAGCAATGGTTGAGCGGCTGGCTGCAGCGGCTGCCGGCACCGCCCGCCGACCTGGCCGACCTGCCGGATGCCACCAGCCGTGCCCGCCGGCTGCTCGACACCGCCTGCGAACTCGAGATCGAACCGGGTCTGAGCCTGCAGTGGTTCGCCGTGCGGCTCGAGCCACCCGTCCGTCCCTAATCCCCGACGGGGGTGGGCCCGCTGGGGATGGGCGGTTCCCGCAGCACGCCCGGCAGGGCCTCGAGCACCCGTTCGGCGATGGTGGTCGCGTCACCGTCGCCGGCCGCGACGTGCAGGTCGGCCTGGCTGTAGAGGAGGTGTCGCTGCAGGAGCAGCTGCTGCAGCCTGGCGGCGGGATCGGCGTCGGCCAGCAGCGGCCGCGGCGTCGGGTCGGCCTGCAGCCGCTCCAGCAGGGTGGCGGCGGGCACGTCGAGCCACACCACCACGCCCTGGCGCAGCTCGCCCCAGTTGGCCGGCGTGGTCACCACGCCACCGCCGGTGGCCACCACCAGCGAATGCCAGCTGGCCACCTGCTGCAGCACCTGCCGCTCCACCCGGCGGAAGCCCGCTTCCCCCTCCGCTTCGAAGATGGCCGCGATCGAGCGACCGGCCGCGGCGCTGATGACGCTGTCGAGATCCACGAAGCGGTAGCCGAGCCTGGCGGCCAGGGCCGGTCCCACATGGCTCTTGCCGCAGCCCATCATCCCCACCAGGTACAGGTTCAGGCCCTGAAGCCGGTCCGCGAGCCCGCCGGGTTGATCCTTAAGATGCATGCGACTGGCGACCTCCCGTGGCAGCGACCGCAACCCCGCATGCTGCCATGGCCCATGGCCAGGGCCGACCCTGCGTGATCACCCGCCGGGCCTGCTTCAGTTCCAGCCATCGTTACTGGTTGCCGGAACTGTCGGAGCAGGCCAACCGTGACCGTTTCGGGCCTTGCAGCAAGGCGCCAGGCCACGGCCACAACTACGAGCTGATCGTGGGCATGGCCGGGGTGCTGGATGGCGACGGCATGGTGCTCAACCTGTCGGATGTCAAGCACGCCATCCGCAGTGAGGTCACGGCCCCCCTGGATTTTGCCTATCTCAATGGGGTGTGGCCCGAATTCGATGTGGACCGCCCCGAGGGGGCCCTGCCCACCACGGAGTGGCTGCTGCATGCCATCTGGGCCCGGCTGGATCCCCACCTGCCGCTGCGCAGCCTGCGGCTCTACGAGCAACCCACCCTCTGGGCCGATTACCTCGGTCATGCCATGGAAGCCTTCCTCACCATCCGCCGCCACTTCGCCGCGGCCCACCGCCTGGCCCGCCCGGAGCTGAGCCAGGCCGAGAACGAGGCCATCTACGGCAAGTGCGCCCGTCCCCATGGCCATGGCCACAATTACCTGCTGGACGTGACCGTGCGCGGCACGATCGAGCCCCGCACCGGCATGGTCTGCGATCTGGCGGCCCTGGAACACATCGTCGAAGAGCTCGTGGTCGAACCCTTCGACCACACGTTCCTCAACAAGGACGTGCCCTTCTTCGCTGAATGTGTGCCGACGGCGGAGAACATCGCGCTGCACATCGCCGACCGACTGCAGAACCCCGTGGCCGCTCTGGGGGCCAGCCTCCACAAGATCCGCCTGCAGGAGAGCCCCAACAACGCCGCCGAGGTCTACGCCGAGCCCGCCCTGGTGTGACGATCCGGCTGGTGCTGGCCGTCAGCCTCGACGGACGGCTGGCCCCCCCCGGGGGAGGTCCCGCCCGCTTCGGGGGGGCCGGTGACCGCCGCGCCCTGGAGGAGGCCCTCGCCTGGGCCGACGGCTGTCTGCTGGGGGCCGGCAGCCTGCGGGCCCACCGCAGCAGTTGCCTGATCCATGGGGCCGACCTGCTGGCGGCGCGGGCCGCCGCCGGCCGCTGCCCCCAGCCGCCTGTGCTGGTGGTGAGCCGCCATTGCCCGCCGCTCGGCCTGGATCCCCACTGGCCCTTCTGGCGGCAACCCTTCGCGCGCTGGTTGCTCAGTCCTGCCGTTGCGGTTGCCCCCGGCTTTGACCGGGTGCTGCCCCTGCCCCCCTGGCCAGGGCTGGCCCCTGGACTGGCCGCCCTGGGCCTTGCGCGGCTGGTGCTGCTGGGCGGTGGTGAGCTGGCCGGGGCGATGCTGGCGGCCGCCGTGGTCGACGAGCTGCAGCTCACCGTCTGCCCGTTGCTGCTGGGGGGGCGTCACACCTGGTTGGCGCCGCAGCTGACGGAGCTGCCGGGGGCCTGGGATCTGGTGGACCAGCGGCCCCTCGGAGGTGGTGAACTGCTCATCCATTACCGCCGGCGCGGCGAGCGGCTGCTCAGCGCACTGGAAACGCCTGGTCCCACGTCGGCCGTGCCGTGTCGAGCAGACGACTGACGCAGGTCGCCGCCAGGCTCATGCTGGCCGGCCCCAGCCGGCCGCTGAGGGCTTCACCGGCCACCTGGGGCAGGTTGCCGCTGCGTTCGATCTCCTGCACCACGCAGACACTCGCGGGCCGGGCCAGGTCGTCGCAGAGGCGCGACAGCGAGGCCAGACCCCCTTCGGCCCGACCAAGGGCCTTCTGACATTCCCGCGCCATCTGGGCTTCCACCTGCGGGCGAATCAGACCCAGCAGCCCAGCCTGGGCCGGGCCGGCCAGGGGGGCCAGCAGCGGCAACTGGGCCAGCACAAGGGAAAGGGGCAGCATCCCGGCGGTCATGGTGTCGCTCCAAGCTCCATGAGCATGCCCCAGGCACAGCACTGCGGGGCTGCTGCTTAGGTTTTGCAGCACCTTCGCCCGTTCACCGTGGGAGCCCCGCTCGAGGCCCGCTGGCATCGGTCCCTGACCGAGTTCCCGGCGGATGCCTTCGACCGCCTCACGGCCCCCCACGGACTGCCCTTCTACCGCTGGCAGTGGCTCGAGGCCCTCGAGAGCTCGGGCAGCATCGTTGCCGACCAGGGCTGGCAGCCCTGCCATCTCGGCCTCTGGAGCGGCCCGGACCTGGTGGCCGTGGCGCCGCTGTACCTCAAGGGCCACAGCTACGGCGAATTTGTCTTCGACCAGGCCTTCGCCGATCTGGCCGGCCGCATGGGCCTGCGCTACTACCCCAAGCTGCTGGGCATGAGTCCGGTCAGCCCCGTGCTGGGGTACCGCTTCTTCATCGATCCAGCCCTTGATGCCGCGGCCATCACCCAGGCGCTGATGGAGCAGATCGATGGGTTCTGCCGCCGCAACGGCATCCTCAGCTGCAATTTTCTCTATGCCGATCCCGGCTGGCGGCCGCTGGCGGAAGCGGCGGGCTGTGCCGTCTGGCTCAATCAGCAGAGCCTCTGGACGAACCCGGGGCACACGGGTTTCGAGGACTATCTCGCGGTCTTCAATGCCAACCAGCGCCGCAACATCCGCCGCGAGCGCCAGTCGGTCCGCCAGGCCGGCCTGGTGGTGACGCCCCTGGCCGGCGAGGCCATCCCGCTGGCCCTGTTGCCCCGCATGCACCGGTTCTACGAAGACCATTGCCGCCGCTGGGGGTTCTGGGGCAGCAAATACCTCACGGCGGCGTTCTTTGACCAGGCGGCCGAGCGCCTGAGGCAGCATCTGGTGCTGTTCAGCGCCCACGCCGTCGGTGGTGATCCGTCCGAACCCCTGGCCATGAGCCTCTGCGTGCGCGAGGGCCAGCGCCTCTGGGGCCGTTACTGGGGTTCAGACGTGGAGCAGGAGAACCTGCATTTCGAGGTCTGTTACTACAGCCCCATCGCGTGGGCGATCAGCGAGGGAATCGTCAGCTTCGACCCCGGTGCCGGGGGCCGCCACAAGCGCCGTCGGGGCTTTGTGGCCCGTCCCCATGCCAGCCTGCACCGCTGGTACGACCGCCGCTTCGACGCCGTGGTGCGCGACTGGCTGCCCCGCGCCAACGCCGCCCTTCAGGATGAGATCGAGGCCGCCAATGCCGACCTGCCGTTTTCCGGCGGGCAGATTCCCCTGACGCTCCCGGATCCATGAGCCTGACGCCCGAGCAACGCCGCCGCCTGGATGACAGCCTCTCCTCCCGCACCATCGCCCTCGATCCAGCCGGCTACTTCCTGATCCGCGTCGATCCGGAGGCCGGCGAGCTGGTGGCCGAGCACTACGGCAATGCCATCAACGAGCGGGGGCTGGCCACCGATCCCGACACCGGGGAGGTGCTGGCCTGCCGCGGCGGCGGACCCCGGCAGCCGCTGGCGATCTACCGGGGAGCCACCGCCAAGGTCGTCGGCATTGCCCTCTCCGAAGGGCCGGACCCCCACCCTCTCAGCCGCCTTGACCACGCCCTGTATCTGGGGCGCGAACTGCAGCGGGCAGAGCACTGCCTGCTCACCGGGGAGCCCTATGTCCAGGACTGATCCCTGCCGCCGGCAGGGATCGATGGGTCAGGGTCAGCCGACGGCCTGCAGATCGGCCTTGGCCGCGGGCTCTTCGGGGGGCAAGGCCGCCAGCTGGTCAGCAATCTCGCGGGTGACGATGCTGCGGTACTCCATGAAGTGCTCGTTGTGGGCCAGCACCACCAGGAACTGCTCCAGGTTTTTGGGATTGCAGCGGGCGATGCTGAACAACGACCGCCAGAAACGCCAGCGGGTGTCGCGTTGGATCCCTTGCCGCCAGATGACGATGGCCAGGGCGCGCAGATCGGTCCAGGTGGGCAGGGATGGCCGGTCTGCCTTTCGGGCGTCGTAAAAGGCATGCCAGCGGGGGGTGCCGAGTTTGCGGTAGTAGTGAGTTACCCGGTCGATGTAGGCGTTCGGTTCATAGAGTGAACAGAACGCCTGGACGTATTCGTTGGCGATCTGGCGGATCGGCCGCGTCGGTTGGAAGTTGAGCAGGTTCGTCTGATTGACACCGCGGGCATCAGTCTTCTCCTGAATCAGGCGCCCTTCTTTTTCAAGACGATGCCAAAGGCCGGTGTTGGGCAGGGCCTGCAGCATCCCCATCATGGCCGCCGGAATGCCGGTGCGGGTGACGAAGCGCACGATGCGATCGCCGGCGCCGGCGGTCTCGCCATCAAAGCCGATGATGAATCCCGCCATCACGCGGATGCCGTTGGCCGTGATGCGATCGACCGCTTCTTCAAGGGAGCTGCGGGTGTTCTGATGCTTGCCCGCCACTGACAGGCTCGCTTCGTCCGGGGTCTCGATGCCGAGGAACACCGCCTCGAAACGGCATTCGGCCATCATCTGCATCAGCTCTTCATCAGAAGCCAGGTCCACTGAGGCCTCGGTGGCGAAGCTGAACGGATAACCGCGTTCGCTCAGCCAGTCCCTCAGTGCCGGCAGCAGGAGTTTGGCGTTGCGTTTGTTGCCGATGAAATTGTCATCCACCAGGAAGATGGATCGGCGCCATCCCAGTTCGTACAGCCGGTTCAGTTCGGCCAGCAGTTGTTCGGGTGTCTTGGTGCGCGGTTTGCGGCCATACAGAACGATGATGTCGCAGAACTCGCACTGGAACGGGCAGCCCCGGGAGAACTGCACGCTCATGGAGTCGTAGGCCTCGAGCTGCAGCAGATCGAAGCGCGGCACCGGCGTACCGGTGACATCGGGCTTTTCGCCGTTGGCCGAGAACCGCCCCTGCTGTTCGCCCCGTTCGATCGCTTCGATGAACAGGGGCAGGGTGATCTCCCCCTCGTCGAGCACCTTGAAGTCCGCCAGGTTGAGCTCCGGCGCATCCGGCGTGGAGCTGGCGAACGGGCCGCCCACCGCCACCGGTAGACCCCGCTGCTTGGCCCGGGCGATCTGCTCGGCCATGTCGGCCTTCTGCACGATCATCCCCGAGATCACCACCAGCTCGGCCCAGTCCCATTCTTCGGCCGTCACCTCGCGGACATTGCGGTCGACCAGCTTCATCTCCCAGTGCTGGGGAAGCAGGGCCGCCACGGTCACGAGCCCCAGGGGGGGCAGGAGCACCTTCCGGTTCACCAGCTCCAGGATCTTCTCGTAGCTCCAGAAGGTCGGCGGGAACAGGGGATACAGAAAGAGCGTGCGCATGCCCAGGGCTCGGTGGCGCGGACGCCAGGTCGTGAAACGTTAATCGGTCTCCGCCGTGGACGGTATCGCCTCTGCTGTAATGGCTGCGCAGCCATTCGTTCAAGCCATGGGCATCGCTCTCTACTTCGGTCTGGTGGGCGGAGCCCTGGCCACCGCCGTCGTTCTCTCGACGGTGCTGCGCACCATCCGTCTGATCTGATGCTCCGTCTGACCTGATCGCTGCCCTCAGGGCGCCGCTGGCAGCCGTCGCCGGGCGCGTTGCAGCAGTTCCGCCGTGGCCAGGGCCGCGCCGACCGCTCCCATCATGGTGAAGGTGGCCGCCAGGCCGATCCGCAGGCTCAGGGCCGCGGCCAGCAGACCGCTGAGCCCGCCGCCGCCGAGGAAGGCGATCTGGCCCAGGCCGGCCATGCGGCCGCGCAACACCTGGGGAGCCGCCACCTGGGTGACCAGATTGCAGCCCGACAGCAGCACGGCGGTGCCGGCTCCGATCAGGTAGGCCATCCCCAGGCCCCAGCCATGGCCCCGCCCGAGGCCCATGCCCATCTGGGCCACCGCCGTCAGCAGGGCGCTGCTCCCCAGCAGCAGTCCCGGCCGTCGGCTCAGGGGACCGCTCCAGCGCTGCAGCACCACGCCCCCGCTGATGCTGCCTGCCGCCACCACGCTGGTGAGCAGCCCGAGGTCGGAGGCCCGGGGGCCCACCACCGTGCGCGCCATCAGGGGGGCCAGGCCCGGGTGAAAGAAGCCCACAAGGCAGAACAGGCCCGTGAAGGCCAGCACATGCCTGAGGTCGGCGCCGCAGAGGCGCCAGGCTGCCCCCAGGCTGGTGCCATGGCCGGGCCGGCTGCGCTGCTCCCGGGTCCGATCGGGGCGCAGCAGCAGCAGCACCGCCAGGATCGGCAGCAGATAGCTGAAGGCATCCAGCAGCAGGGCCAGGGCCGGACCGGCCAGGGTCACCAGCCAGCCCCCCACCGGTGGACCGATCAGCTTGCCGATGTTGAACACCAGCGAAAAGCTCGTGAGGTAACTGCCCAGTTCCGCCCCGTTCTCGACCAGCAGGGCGCAGTACTTGTTGCGGGCTGTGAGTTCATAGGCACTGGCCACCCCCACCATCAAGGTGCTGAGCAGCAGCAGGGCCGCCTGGACGCCGCCACGGCTGAGGGGGATGGCCGCCGCCCCCACCAGGGCCCCGGCGAACAGCCCCCACTGGGCCCGGATGAGCACGGGTTCGCAGCCCTCCCGGTCGGTCACGACGCCGGCGGGACCGCTGACCACCAGGGTGGGTAGCGACAGCAGGGCGAAGTGCAGGGCCAGCAGCAGCGGGTTGTTGGTGCCGTCCATCAGCACCCAAGCCTTGGCGGTGAGGCCGGCGAACGATCCCATCGTGCTGAGTCCTGAGACCAGCAGGAACAGCTGACGTTGGCGCCGCATCAGCCCTGGCGGGCTGCCCCCACCATCGCCTCCACCCCCACCACCTCACCGACGAGGTCATACACGTCGGAATCGGTGATCCGCACCGGCACGAGCGTGCCTGGGGTCCCGGTGCGGCCGTCGGCGGCGGGCCTCACCCGCACTTCGCCATCCACATCCGGGGCGAAGCGGGCGCAGCGGCCGATCAGTTCCCCGCTGCCCGGATGCTCCTGCTCAATGAGCACATCCACGATCCGCCCGACCCAGGCGGCGTTGCGGGCGGCGCTGATGGGTTGTTGGGCCTCCATCAGCCGACCACGCCTCTCTTCTGCCACGGCAGAGGGGACAGGGTCGGGCAGCGTCGCGGCCTCGGTGCCCTCCTCGGGCGAGAAGGCGAACACCCCCACATGATCGAAGCGCTGCTCCTGCACAAAGGCGAGCAGGTGCTCGAAGTGGTGCTCCTGCTCACCGGGAAAGCCGGTGATGAAGGTGGTGCGCAGCACCGCATCCGGCAGGTCGTCGCGGATCCGCTGCAGCAGCTCGCCGGTGAGGTGCTGCTGCCAGGGGCGGTTCATGGCCCGCAGCACCTCCGGATGGCTGTGCTGCAGCGGCAGATCGAGGTACGGCAGCACGTTGGGCACCTCGCGGAAGGCGGCCAGCACCTCCGGGGTCAGCCCGGTGGGATAGGCGTAATGGACGCGGATCCAGGGGATTTCGACCTCCCCGAGGGCCCGCAGCAGGTCCGCCAGCAACGGGCGACCCTCCAGGTCGAGCCCGTAGTTGGTGGTGATCTGGCTGATCAGGATCAGCTCCTGCACGCCCTCGGAGGCCAGCTGCCGTGCCTCGGCCACGATCGAGGCGATGGTGCGCGAGCGCTGGCGCCCCCGCAGGGTGGGAATGATGCAGAAGGCGCAGCGGTAGTCGCAGCCTTCGGCCACCTTCAGGTAGGCCACCGCCTCCGGGGTGGTGCGGTGGCGGGGCAGGTGTTCGTCGGCTACGAAGCTGGGCACGGCGCTGACGCGGTGGACCCGTTCACCGGCCTCCACCCGTTCCAGCACCTCGACGATGTGCTGATAGTCGCCGGTCCCGACGATGGCGCAGGCCTCGGGCAGGGCCTCCAGCAGCTCGTCCTGGAAGTGCTGGGCGAGGCAGCCGGCGATCACCAGCCGCTTGCCCTGTTCCGCGAGCGTCACGAGGGTGCGCACCGATTCCTGGCGGGCGTCCTGAATGAATGAGCAGGTGTTGACCACCACCACGTGGGCATCGCTTTCGTCGGCGGTGACGCCGTACCCGGCCTGGGCCAGCAGGCCCAGCATGTGCTCGGTGTCGACACGGTTCTTCTCGCAGCCCAGGTGCGCGAAGGCCACGGTGGGTCTGGCGCCGGGCCTGGCGTCTGTCCGTCGGGAAGCCATGGCAGCATCGGACCACTCCTCACCATAGATGTCGCCTTGGCTCTCGATGCCGCCTTGGCTGTCGACCTCGCCTCGGCTGGCCCCCCGGAACCCTGGCGGAGTCTCTTCCAGGCCCCGCGGCCGGCCTTGATCGGCGTGCTGCACCTGCCCCCCCTGCCGGGCAGCCCGCGCTGGGCGGGGTCATTCGCCGCCGTGCGCGACTGGGCCCTCGCCGATGCCGCCGCCTTCCTCGACGGCGGTGCCGATGGGCTGATCGTCGAGAACTTCGGTGACCGCCCCTTCCACGCCACGGCCGTTCCCGCCGAGACGACGGCGGCCATGGCCGTGGTAGCGGCGGCCGTGGTGGCCGCCGCCGGCGAGATCCCGGTGGGGATCAATGTGCTGCGCAATGACGGTCTGGCGGCCCTGGCGGTGGCCGCCGCCGCCGGGGCCGCCTTCGTGCGGGTCAACGTGCTGGCCGGCGCCATGGTCACCGATCAGGGGCTCATCGAGGGCTGTGCCGCGGCGTTGCTGCGCCGCCGCCGCCTGCTGGCGGCCGAGGGGGTCGCGGTGTTCGCCGATGTGATGGTCAAGCATGCCCATCCCCTGGCGCCCCAGCCCATCGCCGAGGCCGTGGAGGACACCCTGCAGCGGGCGGGGGCGGCGGCGGTGATCGTCAGCGGTGTGGCCACCGGTGCCCCCCCGGATCTGGAGGATCTGCGGGCGGCCAGGGCCGCTGCCGGGGGGGCACCGGTGCTGGTGGGCAGTGGCTGCACCCCCGCCCTGGCGCCGACCCTGGCGGGCCTGGCCGATGGGGTGATCGTGGCCAGTGCCCTCAAGCGCGATGGGGTGCTGGATCACCCGGTTGATCAGGGGCGGGTGCGGCAGCTGCGCCAGGCCCTCGACGGCGGGGAAGGGCGAAAGCCGGTGCCAGACTGCAGCCAGGTTCTCCCTGCCCCGTGACCGTCAGCCGCCTGCGCCAGCGCCCTGAGCCGTTTCTGCAGCGCTGGGCCCGCCCGCTGCTCGGTGCCCTGGCCACCGTCGGAGCGATCGACACCGGTGCCGTCACCCTCAAGCGCTGGGGACTGCTGGGCTCCCTCACCTGCCCCGGTGGTGCCGATGGCTGCGACAAGGTGCTGAACAGTCCCTGGGGCACCGTGCTGGGTCAGCCCCTGGCCCTGTTCGGCTTCTTGGCTTACCTGACGATGGCGCTGCTGGCCTTGCTGCCGCTGCTGCCGGCGCTGCAGACGTGGCTGCAGCAGCAGGAGGGGCAGGGTGGCGGTCTGGCCTCCCGCCGTGGCGGCCGGGCCCCGGATCTCTTCTGGCAGCTGGGCACCGTGTTGGCCCTGGTGATGGCGGTGTTCAGCCTGGTGCTGCTGGGCCTGATGGCCTTCCGCATCCATGCCGTCTGCGCCTTCTGCGTGCTGTCGGCGGTGCTCTGCCTGGGGTTGCTGCTGCTCCACTGGCTGGGTCGCGACTGGCCCGACCGGGGGCAGCTCATCTTCCGCACCGTGGTAGTGGGCTTTCTGGTGGCGTTGCTGGGCGTGGCCTGGGCCGCCTCCGTCGACCGTCCCGCGGCCGTGGCCGAGGCCGGCCGCCCGCCCGCCATCGTGCGGACCAGCTCACCCGCCAGCATCGCCCTGGCCGAGCACCTCAGCCGCAGCGGTGCCCAGGTGTTCACCGCCTGGTGGTGTCCCCATTGCCATGAGCAGAAGGAGCTCTTCGGCCGCCAGGCCACGGCACAGCTCAAGGTGATCGAATGCGCTCCCGACGGCGTCGGTGCCCAGGTCGAGCTCTGCAAGAGCCGCCGCATCGAGGGCTTCCCCACCTGGGAGATCAACGGCAAGCTCAGCAGCGGCGTCAAGACCCTCAACCAGCTGGCCGACCTGAGCGGTTACAAAGGCTCCCGCAGCTTCTAGACGGGTCCGCTGCGGATGGCCCGGCCCCGCTGCTGCAGGGTGTGCCGTTGCCAGAACGGTTGCGGGGAGGGGGCATCCACCCGGTGGTGCCCGCCGCGGCTTTCCTGGCGGAAGGCCGCCGCCTCCAGCAGCAGCAAGGCCACCCGCCCCAGGCTGCGGCGGCTCCACAGGGCCTCAAGCCAGCGCTGCTGCCGGGGGCTCACCGGGTGCCAGCGGCAGGGCGTGGTGGCCAGCACCGCTTCAAGCTGCAGGTCCAGCCCCAGCTCGCGTTGACGGCGGTCCTCGTGGGCCAGGGCCCGCCGCAGCGGACCACCATCACGGGCCACCCCCGCCACCCGCCAGCACAGCTGCCGCAGCCGTGCGCCATCACGATCCAGCCGGTCCAGCCCCTGGGGGTCCATCGACAGTTCCAGGGGAGGGGCGGCCTCCACCGCGCCCCGGTCCCGGACGCCAGCGGGCACCAGCCCCTGCAGCCGGCGGGCCATCACCAGGCATTCCATCAGCGAATTGCTTGCCAGACGGTTGGCGCCATGGACGCCGCTGCTGGCCACTTCGCCGATGGCATAGAGCCCTGGCAGATCGGTCAGTGCCTGCAGGTCGGTGCGCACCCCACCCATCCAGTAGTGGGCGGCAGGGGAAATCGGCAGGGGCTGCTCCAGGGGTTCGAGCCCGAGGCTGCGACAGCGCTCCAGGATCGTCGGAAACTGCCGCTGCAGCCGTGTTGCCCCCACCGGCCGCAGGTCGAGCCAAAGCCGGTCGACCCCCTGGGCGAGCATGCTGAGCCGCAGGGCGCGGCTGAGGCGATCGCGGGCCATCAGTTCGCCACCGGCTGGCAGCACCGGCTGTCCTGCGGCGTCGAGCAGCCGGGCGCCTTCCCCCCGCAGGGCCTCCGACAGCAGAAAGTGCGGGGCACCCGCCAGCATCAGGGCCGTGGGGTGAAACTGCACGAACTCCATGTCCCGCAGGGTCGCGCCCGCCTCCCAGGCCATGACGAGGCCGTCCCCGCGGGCCCCCGGCGGGTTGGTGCTGTGGCTGAAGAGGGCGCCGCTGCCGCCGGTGGCCAGCACCACGGCCCCTGCCTGCAGCCAGCCCAGCCGGCCCGCCTGCAGCACCTGCACCCCCCGGCAGCGGCCCCCATCCCGCCAGAGCTGCAGCACCAGGGTGTCGGCCAGCCAGCAGAGGCCGGGCCGCTCGCGCACCCGCTGCTCCAGCAGTTCGGTGAGCGCCAGGCCCGTCTGATCGCGGGCGTGCAGCACCCGGCGCCGGCAGTGGGCAGCCTCGAGGGTGAGGCTGAGGTTGCCGTCATCCCGGCGGTCGAGCTGCAATCCGAGCTGCAGCAGCCGTTCGATACAGGCGGGCGCCTCGGTGACCAGCAGGTCGACGGCGGCCGGGTCGCAGAGACCGGCTCCGGCCCTGAGGGTGTCCTCCCGATGGAGGGAAGGGCTGTCATCAGTGGCGATGGCTGCCGCCATGCCCCCCTGGGCCCAGCGACTGGCGGTGGGAGGGGTGTGGCCCTGGCTCAGCAGCAGAACTCGGCAGTCGGCGGGAAGTTCAAGGCAGGCCATGAGGCCGGCGGCGCCGGCCCCGACGACCACCACATCCCACCATTCCCCGAACGGGTCGGAGCAGGCATCAAAACCAGGGGCGTCAGCGCCGGGCAGCGACCCGACCCTCAGCGGTACTGACCGTCGTTGATGCGGTCAAAGCCCTCGTTGAGCGCGATCTCAGGCTTGGTGACGGTGAAGTTGCCGCGGTACTTCTCGAACAGTTCCTTCTGTCGTTCCGTCAGGTCGAGCTTGAGCACGTCGTCGACGCTCTCATAGGGGCCACCCACCACGATCTTGCCGGCCAGGGTGGGATACATGCCTGGATACTGCTGGAAGCGGCGCACCGAGGCGTTGTTGAGGTCGACCTTGCCTTCGGCCTGGGCGATCTTGTCGTCGGCCAGGTTGCGCAGCTCAGCGGCGCCGGCCGTGGGGGCGTGCCCGAACCAGAAGCCCGCCAGCAGCACGACGCTGAAGAACAGGGAAGCAAACCGACGAAGGTGCCTGGACATGCGGAGGGCCGGTGGGGTCTGGAGCGCATCGTTACAGATCGCACGGCCAGGCCCCGATGATCAAGGGGGTCTTTCGCAGATCTTCAAGCAACGGGTGCCTCAGACCAGGCCGCTGGCCGTGGGCAGCAGCAGGGCCAGCAGCAGAAACAGGCCGTCGATGGCCAGGGTGCTGAGCAGGCAGGTGGCCACCAGCCGTCCGCCGGGGCCCCGCCGCCATAGCAGCTGCGCACCTGCAAGCATCGCGCTGGCGATGGCTGCCACGATCAGCAGGTGTGCGGGCTCCAATACCTGGGCTGCGGCCTGGGCGAGCAGCGGGGCGGCTTCGCCGGGGCCGGCGGCCAGCACGGCCGGCCAGAGGGGCATGAGACCGCAGAGGGCAATGGCCCCGTCGGTGGCTGCCGTACCGATCAGAGAACCGAGATAAAACTGGCCGGCCCGGCGCCAGGGCCCCCCCAGGCCGGCCACCGCCAGGGGCAGGGCGAAGGCCTCCACCGGCAGGTGCACCAGCGGATGCAGCCGCAGCCAGCCCCAGAACAGGCAGCCGGCCAGCCAGCTGCCGCTGAACCCCACCAGCAGCGCCCCCTCTTCGCCGCCACGGCGCAGCGCCAGCAGCAGCAGCACCGCTGAGAACAGGGTGGCGGCCATCGGGGCCTGCCTCACCCAGGGCGCCTGCACGAAGACCGGAGCAATGATCAGCACGGCGGCCAGCAGGGGCAACCCAAGGGCACCGGTGCCGGTCCTGATCAGCGGCATCCAGGGCGCCGTGGTGGCGGCGGTGGGGGTGGCGCTGACCAAGACTCTGTGAACAAGCGTGACCAACCTTAAAGGCTGGCGAAGGGATTCTGTCCCGCCCGGCCACCTAGCGTCGGGATGCATCCGCCCACCACGCCGTGACCGCAGCGCCCGACGTGTCTCTGCTCGAGGCCTGCTGGCGATCCCTGGTGCTCGGGATCGTGCAGGGCCTCACCGAGTTCCTGCCCATCAGCAGCACCGCCCACCTCAAGGTCGTGCCGGTGCTGCTGGGCTGGGGTGATCCCGGCGTGGCGGTCACCGCCGTGATCCAGCTGGGCAGCATCGTGGCCGTGCTGGCCTACTTCCGCCACGACCTGCGCCAGGTGGCGACCGGCATCGCCCGGGCCTTGCGGGACGGCGACTGGCGCCATCCCGATGCCCGCCTCGGCATCGCCATGGCCGTGGGCACCCTGCCCATCGTCATCGCCGGGCTGGCCATCAAGGTGCTGTGGCCCGGTTACGAGTCGTCCCCCATCCGCAGCCTCACCTCCATCGGCATCGTCTCGATCGTGATGGCCGTGCTGCTGGCCCTGGCCGAACGGCTGGGCAGCCGCCGCCGCCAGTTGGAGGACGTGGAGGGCCGCGACGGTCTGCTGGTGGGCCTGGCCCAGGCCCTGGCCCTGATCCCCGGGGTCTCCCGCTCGGGCAGCACCCTCACCGCCTCGCTCTTCGACGGCTGGGAGCGGGCCGATGCCGCCCGGTTCTCGTTTCTGCTCGGGGTTCCTGCCATCACCCTGGCGGGCCTTGTGGAACTCAAGGGGGCCCTCAAGGAAGGGGCGGCCTTCGGCCCGATCCCCCTGCTGCCTACAACGCTGGTGGCGTACGGGGGTGGGTCTCACGACGCGCCATCTCACA
>CAZWFG010000023.1:0-19356 GCA_964632245.1 uncultured Synechococcus sp.
GCGGAACAGCCCGATCATGCGCGGCATCAGGTAGGTGCCGGTGGTCTGGCTGGCGCCGACCACCAGGGACCCACCCCGCAGGTTGTGGAGATCATCGAGGGCGCGGCAGGCCTCCTGGCACTGGCTGAGGATGCGCTCGGAATAGCTGAGCAGCAGGTGGCCGGCCTCGGTGAGCATGGCCTTGCGGCCACCGCGATCGAACAGGGACACATCGAGCTGCTTCTCCAGGTTCTGGATCTGCAGGCTGACGGCCGGCTGGGTCACGAACAGGCTGTCGGCAGCCTTCTTGAAGCTGCCCTCATGGTGGATGGCCCTGAGGATGCGCAGCTGATCGAGGGTGAACGGCAGATCGGCCATGGACCGGCCCCCGGGCTGCTGGACTGTAGGGCGGTCGCCGCTGACACCGCCCATGCCCCCGATCCCGTCCCTGCACAGCCATGGGGTGATGCTGGCGCTGCTGCTGGGGTTCGCGGTGGTCCACAGCGGTGGTGCAGCCCTGCGCAGCCGCGCTGAAGCCCGCATCGGCGCCCGCGCCTGGCGCCTGATCTTCGCCGCCGTGAGCGTGCCCTCGGCCGTGGTCGTGATCGGCTACTTCCTGCAGCACCGCTACGACGGCCTGCGGCTCTGGGACCTGCAGGACCGCCCCTGGATCGTGCCCCTCGTCTGGATCGGCACCGCCGTCAGCTTTCTCTTCCTCTATCCCGCCACGTACAACCTGCTCGAGATCCCGGCCCTGCAACGGCCGCAGGTGCGGCTTTACGGCACTGGCATCATCCGCATCTCGCGCCACCCGCAGGCGGTGGGACAGGTGCTGTGGTGCGCCACCCACCTGCTGTGGATCGGCAGTTCCTTCATGGTGGTCACCTGCGCCGGTCTGATCGCCCATCACCTGTTCGCCGTCTGGCACGGGGACCGGCGGCTGCGGGACCGCTTCGGGCCGGCCTTCGACGAGCTGAAGGCGTCAACCTCGGTGCTGCCGTTTGTGGCCCTGATCGATGGGCGGCAGCGGCTCCCCGTGGCCGAACTGCTGCGCCCGGCCTACGCCGGCATCCTCATTGCCGTTGGCGTGTTCTGGTTCTCCCACCGCTGGATCGGCACCGCAGCCACTTCATTCGCCCGCACAGGCCTCTCCCACTGGCTGGGCTGAACGTGATGCCTACACTCCAGGTCAACGACTCCCCCCAGCCGCCATGCCCCCGGCCTCCGAGCTTGCCTGGCTGATTCCGGTGCTGCCCCTGGCCGGGGCGACCCTGGTGGGGCTAGGGCTGATCAGCTTCAACCGCACGGTCAATCGTCTACGGCTGCCCGTGGCCCTGCTGCTGATGACCAGCGTCGGCGCCGCCGCCGTGCTCAGTTACGCCGTCCTGGCCGAGCAGATCGCCGGCGCCGGCCCCACCGAGATGCTGTTCACCTGGGCCACGGCGGGCAGCTTCAGCCTGCCGATGGGTTATCGGGTCGATGCCCTCGGCGCCGTGATGCTGGCCCTGGTGACCAGCATCGCCCTGCTGGTGATGATCTATTCCCACGGCTACATGGCCCACGACAAGGGCTACGTGCGGTTCTTCACCTACCTGGCGCTGTTCAGCAGTTCGATGCTCGGGCTGGTGGTGAGTCCGAACCTGCTCGAGATCTACGTGTTCTGGGAGCTGGTGGGGATGTGTTCCTACCTGCTGGTGGGCTTCTGGTACGACCGCGACGGCGCCGCCCATGCGGCCCAGAAGGCCTTCGTCGTCAACAGGGTGGGGGATTTCGGACTGTTGCTGGGCATCCTCGGCCTGTTCTGGGCCACCGGCACCCTGTCCTTTGAGGGCATCGCGACCGGCGTTCAGGCCGGCCTTGCCGACGGCAGTCTCCCCGGCTGGGCCGCCACCCTGCTCTGTCTGCTGGTGTTCATGGGGCCGATGGCCAAGTCGGCCCAGTTCCCGCTGCACGTCTGGCTGCCCGACGCCATGGAGGGTCCGACGCCCATCTCGGCCCTGATCCACGCCGCCACGATGGTGGCGGCCGGAGTCTTTCTCGTGGCCCGGCTGGAACCGCTGTATGCCCAGTTCCCCTCGGTCCAGCTGACGGTGGCGGTGGTCGGCACCATCACCTGCTTCCTGGGGGCTTCGATCGCCCTCACCCAGATGGATCTGAAGAAGGGCCTGGCCTACAGCACCGTGTCCCAGCTGGGTTACATGATGCTGGCCATGGGCTGCGGCGCCCCGATTGCGGGGATGTTCCACCTGGTGACCCATGCCTGCTTCAAGGCGATGCTGTTCCTGGGGTCGGGCTCGGTGATCCACGCCATGGAAGAGGTGGTGGGCCATGAACCGGTGCTGGCCCAGGACATGCGCCTGATGGGTGGCCTGCGCCGTTCGATGCCCATCACCGCCATCACGTTCTTCATCGGCTGTCTGGCCATCAGCGGCCTGCCTCCCCTGGCCGGCTTCTGGAGCAAGGACGAGATTCTCGGCGAAGCCTTCCAGAGCTTTCCGCTGCTGTGGCTGGTGGGTTGGCTCACGGCCGGCATGACGGCCTTCTACATGTTCCGGCTGTATTTCCTCACCTTTGAAGGCAGCTTCCGGGGCCATGACACCGCCCTGCAGACCCGCCTGCTGCAGGCCGCCGGTCGTGGCGCCCCGGACCATGGCCATGGCGAAGGCCACGTGCACGAATCGGCGTGGCCCATGACCCTGCCGCTGGCGGTGCTGGCGGTGCCGTCGGTGCTGATCGGCCTGCTGGGCATGCCCTGGAACAACCGGTTCGCGGCTCTGCTGGACCCTCGGGAGGCCGCCGAGGCCATGGCCCATTTCTCGATGGCCGAGTTTCTGCCCCTGGCAGGGGCCTCGGTCGCCGTGTCGCTGGTGGGCATCGGTGTGGCGGTATTCGCCTACGCCCTGGGACGCCTTGATCTGGCCACGGCGGTGGCTGGCCGGTTCCCGGCGATCAACCGCTTCCTGGCCAACAAGTGGTACCTGGATGCCATCAACGAACGGATCTTCGTCAAGGGCAGCCGCGCCCTGGCCCGTCAGGTGCTCGAGGTCGATGCCAAGGTCGTGGATGGGGTGGTGAATCTCACGGGCCTGCTGACCCTCGGCAGCGGCGAGGGTCTCAAGTACTTCGAGACCGGCCGGGCCCAGTTCTACGCCCTGATCGTCTTCGGTGGCGTCATCGCCCTGGTGGTGCTCTTCAGCCTCTGAACCGGGGCGGAGTGTGTGTCAAAGCCGATGAGGGGGTTCCCGCCCCGGTCTGGATTTCTATCCTGCGGGCAACGGACTGAGCGGATCTGGACTCCTTTCCCTGGTTGACGACGGCGATCCTGCTGCCGATCATCGCCTCCCTGCTGATTCCCCTGATTCCCGACCCGGGCAACGGACGGATCGTCCGCTGGTATGCCCTTGGCGTTGCCCTGGTGACCTTCCTGATCACCGTCGCCGCCTACGTGGTCGGATACGACCCCGCCGAGGCGGGGCTGCAGCTCAGCCAGCGCATCGACTGGGTTCCCGACCTGGGGCTGGGCTGGTCGGTGGGGGTCGACGGACTGTCGATGCCCCTGGTGCTGCTGACCAGCTTCATCACCACGCTGGCGGTGCTGGCGGCCTGGCCCGTCACCTTCAAGCCACGGCTCTTCTACTTTCTGATCCTGGCGATGGACGGCGGTCAGATCGCCGTCTTCGCCGTCCAGGACATGCTGCTGTTCTTCCTCGCCTGGGAGCTGGAGCTGATCCCCGTGTACCTGCTGCTGGCCATCTGGGGAGGCAAGAAACGCCAGTACGCCGCCACCAAGTTCATCCTCTACACAGCTGGCAGTTCCCTCTTCATCCTGCTGGTGGCCCTGGGGATGGCGTTCGCCGGCTCCGGTCCGGTCAGTTTCGAATACAGCGATCTCGCCGCCAAGACCCTGGCCCCCTCCCTGCAGCTCCTCCTCTATGCCGGCCTGCTGATCGCCTTCGGCGTCAAGCTGCCGATCGTTCCGCTGCACACCTGGCTGCCCGATGCCCACGGTGAAGCCACCGCACCGGTGCACATGCTGCTGGCGGGCATTCTGCTCAAGATGGGCGGCTATGCCCTGCTGCGCTTCAACGCCGGCATGCTGCCCGACGCCCATGTGCAGTTCGCGCCGCTGCTGGTGGTGCTGGGGGTGGTGAACATCATCTATGCGGCGCTGACATCGTTCGCTCAACGCAACCTCAAACGCAAGATCGCCTACAGCTCAATCAGCCACATGGGCTTCGTGCTCATCGGCATCGGCAGTTTCTCGCCACTGGCGGCCAGTGGGGCGATGCTGCAGATGATCAGCCATGGCCTGATCGGTGCCAGCCTGTTCTTTCTGGTGGGGGCCACCTACGACCGCACCCATACCCTCCAGCTGGACGAGATGGGAGGGGTGGGCCAGGCCATGCGCAAGATGTTCGCCCTCTGGACCGCCTGCGCGCTGGCTTCCCTGGCGCTGCCAGGGATGAGTGGTTTCGTGGCTGAACTGATGGTCTTCGTGGGTTTCACCACCGACGAGGCCTACAGCCTGCCCTTCCGCATCGTGATCGCCGCCCTCGCGGCCATCGGCGTGATTCTCACCCCCATCTACCTGCTCTCGATGCTGCGCGAGATCTTCTTCGGCAAGGAGAATGCGGAACTGGCCAGCCACAGCAACCTCGTCGATGCTGAGCCCCGCGAGATCTACATCATCTCGTGTCTGCTGGTGCCCATCATCGGCATTGGCCTCTACCCCCGGCTGATGACCGACAGCTACAGGGCCACCATCGAACAGCTCGTGGCCCGCGACGGAGCCGCCATTCACAGTGCCGCAGCGCCGCCGCTGCCCCTGCGCCCCCCGCTCACGGCGGCCGTGACAATGGCCCCGGCCCTGCGCTGAGAACCATTGGAGGCGGGTACATTCCGCTGCGCCCCCTCACCCTGCCCTGTGATGCGTCAGCTGAACTTTTTGCTGATCTTCGCCTTCGGCCTGGCCCTGGTGATGTTCACCCTCGAGAACACCACCCCCACAACCGTGCGTCTGCTGCCTGGCAGCAGCTTCACCCTGCCCCTGGCGGTGCTGCTGCTGCTGGTGGCGGGCGTGGGGGCCACCGCCGCCTGGGTGTTTGCCGTCTGGACGGGGGTGGTGCGACAGGTGAACAACGAGCCGCAGCTGGCCGCCCAGCAGGTGCGCATCGAAGAACTGCAGCAGGACGTGGAGCGGTACCGCTCGGCGATGGATGCCCAGCTGCAGCTGCTGCCGGCCGCCGGTCAGACATCGGCCGAGCCCTGACCCTGGCACGAAGGCTCCGGGGCCGCTACGGTCCGCTCAGTACAAGCTGCGACCCCTGTGACCCACAGCGGGGACCAAGGGGCCCGGGTGGCCATCCGACTGCTCCAGGATGCGGCCGAGCGGGGCGAGATCGACCCCTGGGATGTGGACGTGATCGCCGTCATTGACGGCTTCCTTGACCAGCTGCGCCAGACCATCGACCTGCCCCGCCAGCTGGCGGCCGTCGGGGGCAGCTACGAGCAGGGGCTGGCGGCCAGCAGCGAGGCCTTCCTGGCGGCATCGGTGCTGGTGGCGCTCAAAGCCGAACACCTGGAAGCACAAACCCTCGCCGCGGAGGATGGAGGGGTCGAGGACGGCCTCGAGGCGGAATTCGACGCTGGCGATGATCCGGACGGCTGGCCGGCGCGGCTGGCGCTGCCGGCCCGACCGGAACGGCTGTTGAGCCGCAGACCGGTGGCGCCGCCCCCCCTGCATCGTCCGGTGAGCCTGGGGGAACTGATCCGCCAGCTCGAGGAGATCGCCAGCCGCCTGGAACAGGAGGCCGGCGACCAGGGCCCCCGTCACCGCCGCCCCCGCCGCTACAGCGACCGGGAGGCCATCGCCCAGGTGGCGGCCCTGGCGCACCGCGAGAAGCTGCCCGAAACAACGGCAGCCCTGGCCCTGTTCCTGGTGGGATGGGAACCCGCCGCAGCGGGGTGCGACTTCGAGCAGCTGGTGGCGGCCTGGGACACTGCCGCCCCGCCGGATCTGGACCGCGACCGGGTCGGGGTGTTCTGGGCCCTGCTCTTTCTCTGTGCCCAGGGCCGGGTGACCCTGGAGCAGGACCCGGAGAATCTTTTCGGCAGCCTGCAGCTGGCCCGCTGCAGTGACACCGAAAATCCGGTGCAGCTCTCCATGGTGGCAGCCGGGACTCCGGCCGAGACGGCGGCAGCGGCCTGACAGACCTTGATACTGTGCCGGCACCTCTGGCAGGCGACCCATGAAGGCCATGATCCTGGCCGCGGGCAAGGGAACCCGTGTGCGGCCCATCACCCACACCATCCCCAAGCCGATGATTCCGATCCTGCAGAAGCCGGTGATGGAATTTCTGTTGGAACTCCTGCGCCAGCACGGCTTCACCGAAATCATGGTGAATGTCTCCCACCTTGCCGAAGAAATCGAGAACTACTTCCGGGATGGTCAACGCTTCGGCGTCGAGATTGCCTACAGCTTTGAGGGCCGCATCGAGGATGGCGAACTGATCGGCCAGGCCCTGGGTTCGGCCGGCGGGCTCAAGAAAATTCAGGATTTTCAGCGCTTCTTCGATGACACCTTCGTGGTGCTCTGCGGTGATGGTCTGATCGACCTCAACCTCAGCGAGGCCGTCCGCAGGCATCGCCAGTCGGGGGCCCTCGCCTCGCTGGTGACCAAACGGGTCCCCCGCGAACAGGTGAGCAGTTATGGCGTGGTGGTCACCGATGACGACGGCCGGGTCAAGGCATTCCAGGAAAAACCAGCGGTCGAGGAGGCACTCAGCACCACCATCAACACCGGTATCTACATCTTCGAGCCGGAGATTTTCGATCATATTCCCAGTGGCACGCCCTACGACATCGGCAGCGACCTCTTCCCGAAGCTGGTGGAAAACCAGCTGCCGTTCTACGCCTTCCCCATGGAGTTCGAGTGGGTCGATATCGGCAAGGTTCCTGACTATTGGCATGCCATCCGAGCGGTTCTGCAAGGGGAAGTGCGCCAGGTGACCATCCCGGGCAAACAGGTGCGCCCGGGCATCTACACGGGACTGAACGTGGCCGCCAACTGGGATCGCATCCACGTCGAAGGTCCGGTTTATGTGGGGGGCATGACCAAGATCGAAGACGGCGTCACCATCATCGGTCCGGCCATGATCGGCCCCAGCTGCCACATCTGCAGCGGCGCGACGATCGACAATTCGATCATCTTTGACTATTCACGCATCGGCACCGGTGTGCGCCTGGTCGAGAAGCTGGTGTTCGGCCGTTACTGCGTCGATCGCAGCGGCGACCACATCGACGTCCAGGAGGCCGCCCTGGACTGGCTCATCACCGATGCCCGCCGGCAGGACCTCATCAAACCTTCGGCGGAGCACAAGGCCCTCGCCGAACTGCTCGGTTCTGACTTAGGCGGACACGGCCCGACTCTGCTGCAGGCCAGCTGAGGCGGCAAAGGGAAGCAGGGTCGGGGACGCTTCGACCCCGGCAGCCTCCAGCACCGCCAGGAGGCTCTCCTCGGCCTTGACCGCCATCAGGTGCACGCCGGCGGCGATGCCGCGGAAACACTCCACCTGCTCGGCGGCGATGCGGATGCCCTCCTGGCGGGGATCGGCGGCGGCGGCGAGGCGATCACTGAGCTCCTGGGGGATGGCCGCCCCGGGCACCATCCGGTTGATGAAGGCGGCGTTGCGGGCCGACTTGAGCAGAAAGACACCCGCCAGCACAGGCAATCCCAGAGGATCGGCAATCTCACCGCAGAAACGCCGCAGGGGCTCCGGGTGCATGACCATCTGGGTCTGCAGAAACCGGGCTCCGGCTTCGGCCTTGCGGCGGGTGCGACTGACCAGACCGCTCCAGCTCGGCGACTGGGGGTCTGCGGCGGCACCGGCGAAGAGGCTGGTGGGTCCATCCGCCAGGGGCTGGCCCAGGGGATCGATGCCGGCATTGAGCTGCTGCACCTGCCGCAGCAGCCGCACCGATTCGAGGTCGTAGACGGACCGGGCCTGGGGCTGGTCGCCGGCCCGCACCGGATCACCGGTGAGACAGAGCACGTTGGGGAGCCCGAGGGCGTGGGCCCCCAGCAGCTCGGCCTGCAGGGCGATGCGGTTGCGATCCCGGCAGGTGAGCTGCAGCACCGCCTCCAGCCCACGGTCCTGCAGCAGTCGACAGAGGGCCAGGCTGCTCATCCGCATCACCGCCCGGCTGCCGTCGGTGACGTTGAAGGCATGGACCCGGCCCCGCAGGGCTTCGGCGGCGGCCAGGGCGCGACTGGGATCTCCGCCCCGCGGTGGGGTGATCTCTGCAGTGATGACGGGAACCCCCTGCTCCAGGGCCTGCTGCAGGGTGCTGGAAGCCGATGCCATGGGAAATCCTCGTGGCCCCATCCTCTCAGACCCCCTAGACTTTTAAGAAACAGGCCTGCGGCGATGGCCCAACCCGGTTCCGGCGCCGCCGGTGTTCATCTCTCGGAACGGGAACTGGAGATCGTTGAATTGGTGGCTGCCGAGCTCACCAACCAGGAAATCGGACTGCGTCTGTCGATCAGCAAGCGCACCGTCGACAATCACATCAGCAACATCCTCACCAAAACCGGCGCCCGCAATCGTGTGGCCCTGGTGAACTGGGCCCTGGACCAGGGCCGCATCTGTCGCGACGGCTTCAACTGCTGCCATCTGCCGCGCGGCTGAGGGCGGCATACACGGCCTTGAACCGTGCCTGCTGGTGCTTGTGGTCAACGATGGGTGCCGGGTAGCCGGGCCGCTCCAGCGGAGCAATCACCCCACTGAGCAGATCCGCCGTGGCCACATGCCGCAGCTCCGGCAACCAGCGACGGATGTAGGCCGCCTCGGGATCAAAACGGGCCGCCTGGGTTGCGGGGTTGAAGATCCGCAGGGGCCGCGGATCCATGCCGCTGCTGGCACTCCACTGCCACCCGCCGTTGTTGGCGGCCTGGTCGCCGTCGATCTCGTGGGCCATGAAGAACGCCTCTCCACAGCGCCAGTCGATGATCAGATCCTTGACCAGAAACGAGGCCACCACCATCCGGCAGCGGTTGTGCATCCAGCCGGTCTCGATGAGCTGGCGCAGGGCCGCGTCGATGATGGGCACCCCGGTGCGGGCCTGCTGCCAGGCGTCCAGCCGGTCAGGGTCGTTCTCCCAGGGGAAATGGCGCCAGAGGGGGCGGTAGGGCCCATCGGCCAGCTCGGGGAAATGGAACAGCGCCTGCTGATAGAACTCGCGCCAGGCCAGTTCCTGGCGCCAGACGGTCACCGAATTCTCCTCCTCCTCACTGCGACAGTCGGCGAGGGCTTCGCAGCTGGCCTGCCAGGCGGTGCGCGGACCCAGGGTGCCGGCCCGCAGGGCTGCACTCAACCCCGAGGTGCCGGCCTCCGCCGGCAGGTTGCGCTGCTCGTCGTAGCGCCGCAGCGGACCTGCCGCAAAGGCCCGCAGCTGGTCCAGGGCCGCCGCCTCGCCAGGCAGGGCCAGGGGTTCATCGCCTGCGTTCCAGCACTCCCGCGGCGGTTCAGGGGCCAGGGGCAGCGACCCGAGGGTCTCCTCCCAGCCCTCGGGCAGATCCAGCAGATCCACCGGTGCCGGCACCGGCTCCGCCTTGGGTTGACGGTCCCAGGCCCGCCAGTAGGGGCCGTAGACCCGGTAGGGGGCAGCGGAGCCCGTGAGCAGCCGCTCCGGGGGCACCAGCAACTGATCCCAGTCGGCCGCCACCTGCAGGCCCTGGCTTTGCAGTGCTTCGGCCAGCCGCCGGTCCCGCTGCCGCACCAGGGGCTCGGCATCCCGGTTCCAGGCGACCCCGGTGGCACCGAGGCTCCGGGCCAGGGCCGGCAGCAGCCGTTCCGGGTCACCCTCCAGCAGCAGCAGACGGCTGCCGGCCTGGCGCCAGCGCTGCTGCAGCTCCCGCAGGCTTTCGAACAGGAACCAGCGGCGGGCGGGGGCCATGGTGGCCGCCTGCAGTTCGGCGGGATCCAGCACGGCAACACCCGTCAGGGCCGGGGTGACGGCCGCCATGGCGTGCAGACCCAGGTTGTCGGCCAGCCGCAGGTCACGGCGATGCCAGAACAGCCAGCGGGGGGGCGCCATGGCGGCTCAGCCCTGCTGCCGGAGCACCTGCCGGGCCCGGAACCAGGCGGTGACCGTCTTGCCATCCAGGGGCTCCTCGCCACTGGCGAGACGGTCGTCCAGCTCGGCCGGGGTCAGGGCCAGCACCTCAATGTCCTCGTCGTGGTCGCCCTGCACCGGCGTCGGCAGGGGCTCCAGATCCCGGGCCATGAACAGATGAATCACCTCGTCGGAATACCCCGGACAGGGCAGCAGCAACCCCAGGTCATCCCAGCGGCTGGCCCGGTAGCCAGCCTCCTCCTGCAGCTCGCGCTCCATCGCTGCCCGCGGGGGCTCTCCTGGCTCAAGGGTGCCGGCGGGAAACTCGAGGATGCGGCGCTGCACCGCGAAACGGTACTGGCGCAGGATCACCACCCTGCCATCCGGGAGCAGCGGCACCGCCAGGGACGCCCCGGGATGGCGGATGCAGCCATAGGTGCCTTCGACCCCCACCGGCAACCGCAGACGCTGGATCTCCATCCGCAGCTTGCGCACCGACAGGGTGGCCACGACATCGAGAAGTTGCGCAGGTTCAGGCGCTGGAAGCTCGGCCATGGGACCCTGGGCGGCGGCAGAACCTTAATCGGCCCCGGCCCATGGCGCGGTGAGCCTCAGGGGCCTGGCCAGCCGGGGGGAGGCGGCAGGCGCTCGGGGGCCGGCTCGGGCAGACGGGGCAGCAGAGCCGCCAGCAGCTCGGCCACGTTGCAGCCGGGGGAGGGATCCGGCTGGCCAGGCGGCACCAGGCCCGGATCCAGGGCCACCAGGGGAGCCAGCACGAAACTGCGCTCCAGCAGCCGCGGATGCGGCAGCACCAGGTGGGGATCGTCGCGCTCGTGGGATCCGTGCCAGAGCAGATCCAGGTCCAGGGTGCGGGGGCCCCAGGGCTGCAGCCGTTCGCGGCCACCGGCCGCCTCCAGGGCCTGCAGCGCCTCGAGCAGCCCCTCGGGGGTGAGGGTGGTGGCGAAGAGCACCACGGCATTGCAATAGGGCGGCTGTCCCGGTGGCCCCCCCACCGGTGCCGTGCGGAAGAGCGGTGAACAGCGGAAACTCGCCGGCCAGGCGAGCCGTTCGAGGGCGCGGGCGGCGGTCACGAGCCGGTCGGGCAGGGGGGGCAGGTTGCCCCCCAGGGCGACGGCCACAGGCCAGGGTGCCACGGTCATGCTGGTAGGGTCGGCGGTTGACCGCCGGGGCAGGTTCGCCGGGCCACCGTCGATCTGCGGCCCCGGGGCACCGACGCCTGATGACGATTCTCGTGACCGGCGCCGCCGGGTTCATCGGCTTTCATCTCTGTCAGCGGCTGCTGGACCGGGGCGAGACGGTCATGGGCCTCGACAACCTCAACGCTTACTACGACCCGGCGCTCAAGCAGGCCCGCCTGGCACTGCTGCAGGGGCGGGAGGGGTTCAGCTTCGCGCGGCAGGACCTGGAGGACGGCGAGGCCATGGCCGCCCTGTTCGAGCGGCTCCGGCCGCAGCGGGTGGTGCATCTGGCCGCCCAGGCCGGCGTGCGCCATTCGATCGACAACCCGGCGGCCTATGTGCAGAGCAACCTTGTGGGCTTCGGCCATGTGCTCGAAGGCTGCCGCCACGGCGGCGTGACCCATCTCGTCTACGCCAGCAGCAGCTCGGTCTACGGCGGCAACACCCGGCTGCCCTTCCGCGAGGACCAGGGGGTGGACCATCCGGTGAGCCTCTACGCCGCCAGCAAGAAGGCCAACGAACTGATGGCACACACCTACAGCCATCTGTACGGGGTGCCGGCCACCGGTCTGCGCTTCTTCACGGTGTACGGGCCCTGGGGGCGCCCCGACATGGCCCTGTTCCGCTTCACGCGGGCCATCCTGGCGGGTGAGCCCATCGACCTCTACAACCATGGTCAGATGGTGCGTGACTTCACTTACATCGACGACATCGTCGAAGGCGTGGTGCGGGTGCTGGACAGGCCGGCGACGCCGGATCCCCACTTCGATGCCGACCAGCCCCACCCCGACCGCAGCTGGGCACCCCACCGGCTGTTCAACATCGGGAATGCCGACCCGACCCCGCTGCTGACCTACGTCGAAGCCCTCGAGCAGGCCCTCGGCCGCCCCGCCCAGCGGCGGTTGCTGCCCCTGCAGCCCGGTGATGTGCCGGCCACAGCGGCCGACACCAGCGCCCTGGAGGCCTGGACGGGCTTCAGGCCAGCGACCCCCGTGCATGAGGGTGTCGCCCGCTTCGTGGCCTGGTATCGAGCCTTCTATCAGGTCTGAGCCTGGGGCTGCCCTAGGGTCCCTGTCCTTCGGTGTTCCCATGGTCGTGAGCAGCGCCAGCCGCGCGGCACCCCCCCGGGCCTTCCCCCTGGCCGCCGTGAGCGGCCATCCGCTGCTGAAGCTGGCCCTGCTGCTGGCGGCGATCGACCCCGGCATCGGTGGTGTGGTGATCGCCGGTGGCCGCGGCACGGGCAAATCGGTGCTGGCCCGCGGCCTGCATGCCCTGCTGCCGGCCATTGAGGTGCTCGAAGGCAGCCTCAACGGCGAACCCGACGGTTCGGGTCCGACCCGCATCATCCCGGCCCCCTTCGTGCAGGTCCCCCTGGGGGTCACCGAGGACCGGCTGCTGGGCTCAGTGGATGTGACCCGCTCCCTGGCCGAGGGCCGGACGGTGTTTCAGCCGGGCCTGCTGGCCGAGGCCCACCGGGGCGTGCTGTACGTCGATGAGCTGAACCTGCTCGATGCCGGAGCGCTCACCCTGCTGCTGGCCGCCGTGGGGGCCGGCGAGAACCGGGTCGAGCGCGAGGGTCTGAGCGTCAGCCATCCCTGTCGCCCGTTGCTGCTGGCCACCTACAACCCCGAGGAGGGGCCCCTGCGGGATGCCGTGCTCGACCGCTTCGCCATCGCCCTCTCGGCCGACCGTCCCGTCGCCCTCGAAGAACGGGTGGGGATCGCCGACGCCGCCCTGGCGTACGCCCAGGACGGCAGCGCCTTTCTCGCCCGGTGGCAGGAGGAGACCGACGCCCTGGCCACCCAGTTGCTGCTGGCCCGCCAATGGCTGCCGGATGTGGTGGTCAGCCCCGGGCAGATCGCCTACCTGGTGCAGGAGGCCCTGCGGGGTGGCGTCGAGGGCCACCGGGCCGAGCTCTACGCCCTGCGGGTGGCCCGGGCCCATGCCGCCCTGCAGGGGCGGGATCGGGTCGAGGCGGAGGATCTGCAGCTGGCGGTGCGGCTGGTGATCGCCCCGCGGGCCAGCCTGGAGCCACCACCGGAGTCGCCCCCCCCGCCGCCACCGCCGCCACCACCCCCCGCCGAGGAGCCCGGGGAAGACCGGGACGAGGACGACGGCACCGACGACGACGAACCGGAGACCGACGACCCTCAGGACGAGGAGGAGCAGGAGCCGCCCGAGGAGGACGGCACCGACAATCCCCCTTCGGTGCCCCAGGAGTTTCTGCTCGACCCGGACGCGACGGCCGTTGATCCCGAGCTGCTGCGCTTCCAGGGCAGCCGACGGCGGGCCGCCCGCAGCGGCTCCCGGGGCCTGGTGCTGTCTGACAGCCGCGGCCGTTATGTGCGGCCGGTGCTGCCCCGGGGCCCCGTGCGCCGCATCGCCGTGGACGCGACCCTGCGGGCCGCCGCCCCCCATCAGCGCAGCCGTCGCCAGCGCCATCCAGACCGACCGGTGGTCGTCGAGGAGAGCGATCTGCGGGCCAAGCAGTTGCAGCGCAAGGCCGGCGCCCTGGTGATCTTTCTGGTCGACGCCAGCGGCTCGATGGCCCTGAACCGCATGCAGAGCGCCAAGGGGGCCGTGCTGCGGCTGCTCACCCAGGCCTACGAGAACCGCGATGAAGTTGCCCTGATTCCCTTCCGGGGCGAGCAGGCCGAGGTGCTGCTGCCCCCCACCCGCTCGATCACCGCTGCCCGCCGGCGGCTGGAGACCATGCCCTGCGGCGGCGGGTCCCCCCTGGCCCATGGCCTCAGCCAGGCGGCCCGGGTCGGCGTCAATGCCCTGCAGAGCGGCGATCTGTCCCAGGTGGTGGTGGTGGCCATCACCGACGGCCGCGGCAACGTGCCCCTGGCCCGCTCCCTGGGCCAACCGCCCCTGGAGGGCGAAGCGGCGCCGGACCTGCGGGCCGAGCTGCGCGACGTGGCCAGCCGCTACCGCCAGCTGGGCCTTGACCTGCTGGTGATCGACACCGAGCGGCAGTTCATCGGCGGCGGCATGGGCCGTGACCTGGCCGAGGCAGCGGGGGGACGCTATGTCGCCCTGCCCAGGGCCAGCGACCAGGCCATCGCCGCCATCGCCCTCGAGGCCCTGAACCGCTGACCACCGCCAGCCCGGCGGGCATCAGAGGTAGGGGTCACCCCGACGCCGGCGGCGCACCACCCGGGCGGGAACGCCATAGGCCACACAACCATCGGGCAGATCGTGGAGCACCAGGGCCGCAGCCCCCACGATCACGTCGTTGCCGATGCTGACCCCGTGCAGGACCCGGGCCCCCAGGCAAACCGCACTGCCCGCCCCCAGATGCACGCCCCCCCCCAGGCAGGCAGCGGGGCCAAGGGAGGCGTAATCCCCCACGAAACCATCGTGGTCGAGGCTGGCGCCGCTGTTGACGATCGCCCCACGCCCCACCCGTGAGCCGATGCCGACCAGGGCCCCGGCCATCACCACCGTCCCGGCCCCCAGCTGCGACCGGGGGGACACCACCGCCGCCGGATGCACCAGGGTGATGGCCCGGGCGGCCGGGTGGGCGGCCTGGAAGGCAGCATCACGGCAGGCCCGGCGGTCGTTGTCGCCGATGGCGACCACGTAGGACCCCTGCCAGTCGTCGGGGGGCTGGGACACCCAGGGGTGGCCCAGCTGGCGGGTGGCCTCGGGCACCTCGGCGGCGCAGAACAGCAGAGCCCGGTGGCCAAGGGCGGCGGCGATGTCGGCCACCACCCGCGCCTGGCCGCCGGCCCCCAGGATCAGCAGCGGCTCAGCGTTCACCCGACCCGGACCCTGTCGGGGTGGGGGTCGGCCGGATCTCGGGGTAGAGCTCGTCGAAGAACTTGCCCAGGCCGAGGGTGACGCTGCGCAGGCCGCTGACGAAGACAGGATCGCCGCTGAGCTTCTGCACATCGCCGCCGATGGCATCAATGCGGCGGGTCACCTGCTCGGCATTGCTGAGGGTGCGGCGCAGCTCCGTGATGGTCTTGGGATTGTCAAAGGCCGCGGTGAGATGGCGCACATGGGTGCTCGCCGCCTTGACATTGCCCATGGCCACCCGGGCCTCGTCGGTGGCCTGGCGCAGGTTGGCCAGCACCGGCTGGGCCTGCTGCACGGCTCCGCGCAGGTCCTTCACCAGGCCGTCCCCCCCGTCGAGGACCCGATCGGCCCGCCGGGCGGTGCCGGCGAAGGCCTTCGAGGTGGTGGAGACAGCGCTGGTGGTCTCGCTCACCTTGCCCACCAGGTTCTGCTGACGCGCCTGGCGGAGGAGATCTTCGACCTGCCCCATCACCGACGACAACGTGGGGCTGACCACCCCCTGCACCAGGCCCCCGGCACAGACCTGTCGGACGGGGTCGCAGCGCTTGTCGAGGGGGGCAACGAGGCCATCCAGGCGGGTGGGGCCCTCGCTGATCAGCGCGATCTCCGGGTCCCCACCCAGCAGGGAGCCGCTGCGCACCTGGGCCACCATCGGCCGGGGCAACCGCAGCTGCTCTTCGAGAATCTGCACATCCACCCGCACGCCGGTGGCATCGGCCCGCACCCGCTGGACGGCACCGACCACCACCCCGCGGAAACTGACACTGCTCTGGGGTGACAGACCGGCGGCATCGTCGAAGCGCAGCCGCAGGGGCCAGGTGCGCTGGCCGAACACCGCCCCGCTGACCCAGAACCACAGGCCGATGCCGCCGGCGAGGGCGGTCAGCAGGGTGAATCCGATGGTGGCTTCGCGAAGGCTGCGGCGCATCGGCGGCTCACAGCTCCGTGGGCTGCATGGGTCCGGACAGACTACCCGTCCTGAACTGGACGACGAAGGGATCGTCGCCGCTTCGGAACGCCTCGACGCTGCCCTGCCAGCGCAGGCGGCCGCGATAGAGCAGCACCACCCGTTCGGCCGACCGCTCGATGGTGCTGATCACGTGGCTCACCACCACCGAACAGCCGCCGGCCACCTGGGTGGTGGTGACGATCAGGTCCTCGATCCGGGTCGAGGCGACGGGATCCAGTCCGGCGGTGGGCTCGTCGAAGAGCAGCAACGGCCGGTTGCCGCCCTCGCGACCCGGATCATCGACCAGGGCACGGGCGAAGCTGACGCGCTTCTGCTGCCCCCCCGACAGTTCCCCGGGCATGCGGTCCTCATAACCGGCCAGGCCGACCGCCTCGAGACAGCGGGCCACCCGGCGGCGGATCTCTCCCTCGGTCAGGCGACCATCGCGGTAGAGCAGAAATCCGACGTTCTCGAGCACCGTCAGGGAACCGAGCAGGGCCGGGTTCTGGGACACGAGCCGCACATCCGGCGGATCCCGCTGGTCGAGACGCAGGTACCGCTGGTGCTGGCCGAACAGCCACAGCTCACCGCCGCTGGCCAGTTCCAGGCCGGCCAGCATGCGCAGAATCGAGGTCTTGCCTGCCCCCGAAGGCCCCACGATCGCCAGCCGCTCCCCGGGCTGCAGGGTCAGGTCGAGGCCATCGAGGATCAGGCGATCCCCCCGACGCAGGGTGAGGTCGCGCATCTCGACCACCGGCGGACAGGGCTCGGTCATCTCCTTACAGTGCCTCCACGATGCTGCCTGCAGCCGCGCCATGCGTCAGCGTGCCGGTCCCCAGTCCCGCCGGGACGAGCTGGTGACCCGCTCCCGGCGGGCGGTGCAGTGGCTGCAGCCGGGTCTGGTGGTCAAACGCTGGGTGATCACCTCGGGCCTTGGACTGGTGCTGGCCCTGCTGGGGGCGGCCATCTGGGCCGACCTGAAGCCCATCTACTGGACCATTACAACGATCGAGACCCTGCTGCGCTCCCTCGCCGGCATCGGCCGGGGGTTCACCGGTCCGCTGGTGCTGCTGCTGGGCGCCGGCCTGATCGTGCTGGGGCAGAGCCGCAGCTTCGGGTCGATCCAGCGGGCCCTGGCCCCCCAGAAGGACACCGCCCTGGTGGATGCCCTGCTGGCCCAGCGGCGGTTGAACCGGGGACCGGCGATCGTGGCGATCGGCGGCGGCACCGGCCTTTCGACGCTGTTGAGCGGCCTGAAGCGCTACAGCGGCAACCTCACCGCCGTGGTGACGGTGGCCGACGATGGCGGCAGCAGCGGCGTGCTGCGGCGGGAACTGGGGGTGCAGCCGCCGGGGGACATCCGCAACTGCCTGGCGGCCCTGGCCCGGGAGGAACCGCTGCTGACGCGGCTCTTCCAGTACCGCTTCACCAGCGGCAGCGGCCTGGAGGGCCACAGCTTCGGCAATCTGTTCCTCTCGGCGCTCACCGCCATCACCGGCAGCCTCGAGACGGCGATCACGGCCAGCAGCAAGGTGCTTGCCGTGCAGGGCCAGGTGGTGCCGGCCACCAGCACCGACGTGCGGCTGTGGGCCGAGCTCGAGGACGGCCGTCGGATCGAGGGCGAATCGAGCATCGGCCGGGCCGAAAGTCCGATCGTTCGCCTGGGCTGCACACCCCCACGCCCCGAAGCCCTGCCCCGGGCCCTGGAGGCGATTGCCCATGCCGATCTGATCGTGCTCGGCCCGGGCAGTCTTTACACCTCCCTGCTTCCCAACCTGCTGGTGCCAGATCTGGTGGAGGCGATCCGCCGCTCGCCGGCACCAAGGCTCTACATCTGCAATCTGATGACCCAGCCGGGCGAGACCGACGGTCTGGATGTGACGGGGCACCTGCGGGCCATCGAAGCCCAGCTGGCCACCCACGGGGTGCAGAGCCGCCTCTTCGACGCGGTGCTGGCCCAGGAAACGCTGCCCGGCAGCCCTGCCCTGGAGACCTACCGCGCCCGCGGTGCCGAACCGGTGCAATGCGACGTGGAGGGTCTCAGGAGCAGGGGATATCAGGTGATGCTGGCCTCGATGCAGGGTCGCGGTGATGGGACTGCCACCCTGCGGCACGATTCCCGCAGCCTGGCCCTGGCCGTGATGCGGTTTTACCGCAGCGTGCTCAGAACCTCCGGCACCCGTGGGGAACCACGCCCCGGCGGCCGTCAGTAGGCGTCCTGGAGTTCGTAGAAATCAGGCTGCACGTAGTCCTTGCGCAGGGGCCAGCCGACCCAGTCCTCGGGCATCAGCAGCCGCTTGGGATGGGGATGTCCGGTGTAGGTGATGCCGAACATGTCGAAGCTCTCCCGCTCCTGCCAGTCGGCACCGCGATAGAGGGGATACAGAGAAGGCACCGTGAGATCGCCGTCCCGCGGCAGGCTCACCTCAACGCGCACCTCGCGCGGTGGGGTGCTGCCGTCACCGCTGACCCATTCCTCGAGGGCCACCAGATGATGGAAGCTGACCAGGTCGCGGCCGGGGCCGTCATCCCAGGCCCCCTGCACCTGGAGGTAGTCGAATCCGCCGCTACGCAGGGCTGTGGCCACCAGCGGCAGCGCCTCAGCGGCGACACCGATGCGTTCAACACCCCGGTGGTCGGCACCGCGGGCCTGGGTGTCGAACCCCTGGGTGGCCAGCCAGGTGCCGATGGGGCCGGCGGCGATGGCCACAGCCGCGGCGTCGGGGGAGGGGGAGGCGCTGGGATCAGCCATCGGTGGGGAGGGGCAGGGGCGAACGCTGGGACCGGGGGAGGGTGAGGGCCATGGCCTCGGCAGCCGCCAGGGCCTGCTGCTGGGTCTCGGCCCGCAGGTAACGGCCGTCGATGATCGGCTCGACGGAGGTGAGCCGGTGCTCGACGGAGCAGTAGCGGTGGGTGGGTTCGCAGCGGCGACGTTCAGCGATCGACTCATCACCGACCTTCTTGCGCAGCTTGATGACCGCATCAAAGATCGCCTCCGGCCGTGGGGGACAGCCGGGGATGTAGAGGTCAACGGGGATGAGCTTGTCGACCCCGCGCACGGCCGTGGTGGAATCGGCGGAGAACATGCCCCCGGTGATCGTGCAGGCCCCCATGGCGATCACGTACTTGGGCTCGGGCATCTGCTCGTAGAGACGCACCAGCGCAGGGGCCATCTTCATGGTGATGGTGCCGGCGGTGATGATCAGGTCGGCCTGGCGCGGACTGGAGCGGGGGACGAGACCGAAGCGGTCGAAGTCGAAACGGGAGCCGATCAGTGCCGCGAATTCGATGAAACAGCAGGCGGTGCCGTAC